>JAQBFG010000093.1:0-10035 GCA_032123495.1 Candidatus Zixiibacteriota bacterium
ATGGAATCGGGGATGTCTGTGATTTTGTATGCGGCGATGCCAACGATGACGATTTAGTAAACATTTTAGACATCGTATATATAATAAATTATAAATACAAAGCAGGGCCAGAACCGGTCCGGCTTAATTATGCTGATGTCAACGGCGATGGATTGGTTAACATCCTTGATATCGTTTACATAATTAACTTCAAATACAAAGGTGGCACCGAACCAGTTTGTACTATTTAAAATTTATCTATTCATATAAAAAAGGCCCCGGTATAGGGGCCTTTTTTAAAAGATACAATATCATCTATTTCATCTAAATGCAAGCGGGAGCTGGTCCGGATTTATATTTGAAATTAATTATATAAACAATATCCAGAATATTTATCATACCGTCCGGTAATGTATCTGAATTGACATCAGCCGCTTCCATATAAACGGGAGGCGGACCGCTCTTATATTTGAAGTTAATAAGATAAACAATATCCAAAATATTGACCAGACCGTCATCATCAACATCGCCGCATATATAAGGCTCAAGAACATTTAATGAAAAATTCTTTTGATGAGCGCTACCGGCAACATCTTCGATCCCCAATGTTATACCACTGATTGTACCAACACCGATTGAAGGAGTTCCTGAGAGAAGCCCGGTGGGCGAAAGAGTTAAACCGGTACCAACCAAATCATCTTCGAGATCGGCCCAGGTGAAAGGCGCCGTCCCACCAGAGTTTTCCAGCTGAACCGAATAGCTCTTGGTATCATATGCATCCGGCAAAAATCCGCTGGTTGTTATTGTTACTTCTCCGTTTATTAAAATTTCAAGTGGCTCAGTTACAACGGCACCACCCTCATCGCTGACTTGAGCGGTTAAGCTTATGACACCAGCAGCCGTAGGGGTTCCGGAGACGGTACCTGTTTCACTCAGAACAAGGCCGGTTCCAACCAGATCATCATTGAGATCCAACCATGTCTTGACACCGGTACCACCAGTTGTTAAAAGATCAGTGGTGTATGGTATATCAATGGTCCATTCCTGGCCAGAAGTTGTCGATATGGCTAAAGCTTCATTAATTGTAAATGATATCAGTTGTTCATCCTCATCCATCGTTTCATCAACAATATTAGCGGTGAATGAAAAGGTACCGGTTGCTGTCGGAGTTCCTGTTACAAGACCGGTCGAAGATAATGAAAAATCGGTCCCGGTTAGATCTCCATATTTATCGGTAATGGTCAAAACACCAACACCGCCAGCGATTTCAATCTGTTCCGAATAAGGCTGGTTAACAGTCCAATCGGGTAAAAATTTGGATAAAATATTTACGCCGCAAATATAACTACCAACCTGAAAATCATCAATAGCAGCTTCGACAATTGAGCCGGTATTATCAGCGACATAAAACCGAACCATCATCTGGTCGGTCGGGGTTACAAAATCGCTCACCAAAAAGGTATGCTCATACCATCCGCCCTGAGCGACCAGGCCGGTTGGTCCGACAGTTTCAGCCAAAGTCCACAGGCCTCCATTATCATTTGAAATATGAACCAGCAGAGGCTCCATAAAAGCATTGGAGCCGAGGTCATTTGATAACCAGCGAGCATAATGAATTATGGCATCACCGGATGATAGATCAAATGATGGCGAAGTAATAGACGTGAAACCGTTATCGACATCGGAGTTATTTTGGGTTATGTCATTATCGGTTAAAAAGCATTGTCCCGAACCATCAAAATCAGCCGAAGGATCACCGCGACTCCAATTTGCTGGCACACCGCGTTCCCACGTTCCGAATGCGAGGGGATCACCGAGGGGGGGGGTACCATCTTCTGGGAAGGTGATCTCGCTTTCAATCGTCCAGCCTTTATCGGTCTCAAAATCATCCTCGAAGACCGTCACGATGCCGGTAATTCCCAGAGCTTGCAAGGGTTTACTTGGATCTGGGTCAAAAAATGTACCATTAGAAGCTTCATCAACGCTCATATAAAATTGGATGGTACCTTCGCAAGGTGTCGCAGGCAGGACCACTTCATATTGATTGGTTGCGGTCTCAGTAAGAGTCGCTTCGACAAAAACTCCGCCATCAACAGAGGCATACACTTTGCCGCTTCCGGATACGATCGAACCGCCACCTGTGGCAGAGACGACCATATCAAACGTATTTTCCCGACCCGGATTAACCATAGTTGGTAATCCGCCGGGGTAAGCAAAATCTACTGTGGGTGTTGTTGGAAAAACACCAACGGCATGCCAGGCTTTCAAGGCCTGCTCGCGCCATCCATGAGTCGGATCGAGATCATCGGCCGCCGACAATATCGCAAGCGCTGCCTGATGATAATTAGTATTGGTTGACCAGTAATAAGAATTTGCCCGATAGGCAATCTGGATCGCATTTTGATAACTAATTCCGGTCACACTAACGCCGTGGTGAATACCGCCTTCTGATAGCAGATAAAACCATTTGTTGCCGACACCGCTATTAGTATGTACGCCACAATAATCATTTCCGGTTGAACCACCGGCGGGAGTGCAGCCGACGACATCGTACCAATAGACATCTGTTATGCCATAATAATCTGGCTGATCCCCAAGATGAGGGTATTCCATATCACGGAAACCTTCTCCAGTGGTTTGACCATTTTCTCCCATTAACCAATCTGGGGTATCGTAATCAGGATATGCAAATTCAAAAGCTGCACCCATCATATCAGAAAAAGATTCGTTAAGAGCACCCGACTCCAATTGATAAACAAGATCAGATTCATAGTCAGTAACGGCATGCCCCCACTCATGGGCGACAACATCGGGGCAGGCAGCCAAGGAATTCCATCCTGCTGACCAGCTCCAGATCACAATTCTGCCCCAATAACTGCTCCAATAAGCATTGTCGGTCCCCTCGGCAGAATAATTGACCGAAACTCGCATGGAAGCACCGGCATCGTCATAACTGTTGCGGCCAAATGTCGCCAACATCCAATCGTATATCAAACCGGTATATACATGACCGTCAACGGCAGGAGCCTGTAAGTTTGGATTATCCCAAATATTATCAGCATCACCAGCCAAAGATCCCGGAAGAGATGTAGTCGCCAGATTGGTTTGAATATTATTGCCATCAGGCATCTCACCATCGTGGCCGTGGGGATTGTTATTAAGCTGACGGGTATTATCGGTTAACATATAAGCAGTTCCGGTATAATCAGTGTCAATATGAGTTCTGGAATCGCCCATTACTCCAATTCCGGTGCCGATGGCATCAGACTCTTTGATCCGATTGGCCTTGAAAACAACGTCACCATTTGAGGCATCGATAAAGTATTCCCACTCTCCCAGAGGCATCTCGGAGTAAAGGAAAAATCTCCAGCAGAGAAAATGTGTCCCTTGCCAGGGAAAAACGACCAATTCCGGTGTTCCAAGTACTGCATTATTAGATAAATCTTTGCGGGCATTCTCGACCGCTGAATTTTCGGTAATGGCCGGGGTAACATCAAGATCGATGTAAGCTTCGTAGATGCCGTTAACTGTTCGCATTTCACCCGATGCTTTAAAGTGGGCAAGAACTTCTCCGCCAACCACTCTGACTCCTTTGTAATGCTGATCAAAGCGAATATGAGTCATTCCAAGATTATCTTCTTCGGATTTCTTTAAAATCAGTTCTTCGGCGGGCGATTCCATTTTGTAGGCGCCCCGGTTATTCTCAAAGAACTCAATTGCAGTGGCAACTTTGTCGCCGTTTCTAACTGAAGCGGCCAAATTACCTTCAACATGAACCGGGATACCAAGATCATTTTCCCGGTAAACCTCGACATTCGGGCTTTTCCTGAGAAGGTTTTTGCCATAAAATTTTTCTTCAGATTTCTCAGCAAGACAGATTGTCATTGTTAATAAAACAAGGACAAAGGTGATGATAATAGTTTTCATTCTTTCCCCGCTAATATTTAGAAATAATTATTTGTATACAATAAAGTCAGTAAACATCCCTATGCCTAATACGACAGGTGTGTAATTGCCGTAACTTTAATGAATATAATCAATTATCGATTTCTGTCAATCATAAAATGATTGTCGGACAATCTTTTGATTACTTTTATAATAAAATCATCCGTAGGCAAATTAAGTTTTATCTTGATTTTTAAAGCACAAAGTATAATTTCCACAGTTACCACAAAAATAATCAAATATCCGGAGGTAATTATGAGACGGTTTTTTCTCTCTCTGACAATTGGAGTTATTTTTTTATTAACAATTTCAAATGTTTTTTCACAGGCAGACGAAAGTAATTCCGAAACGCTTAACACGGTTCGTTTTGCCGTTATTGGTGACCGGACAGGAGGGGCGGTTCCGGGTATTTATGAACAGATTGTGGAAGAAATCGAAAGAATGAAACCGGATTTTGTGATTACGGTTGGGGATATGATTGAGGGTCCTGAAAATGATGAGGAAAGATTGCGCAATAAATGGACCGAATATTTATCAATAGTTGCGCATTTATCGATGCCGATTTATTACACGCCGGGAAACAATGATATCGAAACAGATTTTATGGAGCCGTTTTATCGTGAATATATTGGACAACCTTATCATTCGTTTAATTATAGAAGTATCCATATCATCGTAATAGATAACAGCCGCTGGTCATCAAGCAATGATCTGCCTCAAGAACAAATGGACTGGATAAAAAATGATCTGGAGAAAAATGCCGACGCCAAACAGAGTTTTGTTTTCTGCCATAAACCATTTTGGGAAACAACAGTTGCTGATGCGAATCCGGACAGTCTGCACTATCTATTTAAAAAATATGGAGTTGATGCGGTGTTTTCGGGTCATTATCATAAATATTTCAGCGGTTTATATGATAATATCTTATACACCAATGTCGGCAGTTCCGGAGCCGGGATCGCAGGCCCCGGCCCGACCGGATTGGAACATCATTTTGTCTGGGTTACGGTAGATGATAAAACAATTTCTATTGCTCCGATAAAAATGGGCGCTGTGCTGCCCTGGGATGAGGTCACCGCTGAAGAAAATAAATTTATAAATAATGCCCAAAATAATTGTATCTCTTTTAGTCAGCCATTTTTGTTTTCTCCGGCGCATCTTTCCGGTGCGGATTCCTATGAAGTTGTTTTAAAAAATTACAGTCAGGAGTTTCGACTCGAAGATACAATACAATGGGATGTTCCTTATGGGTGGTTTGTCGAACCGTCTCAAATGGCGGTGAGTATAGGTGCCGATTCGTCAAAATCATATAATTTTGTTATCAAGAGCAGTAAGCCGCTTTACCCATTACCGACAATATCACTGAATTTTCCATATGCGCTTGGGAAAACTGCCAAAACCACGAATGATTTACCGGTCGCCAGAAAAACCATTTGCCACAAGGCGGGGAAAAAACCAAAAATTGATGGTGTAATATCAGATAAAATATGGCAAAGTCCTGTAACTGAACTTTTGGGATACGATGGTGCAGCTTCAAAAACTGATTCGGTCAAATTCTATTTTGCTTATGATGACAATTATCTTTATCTGGCATCTTATTGTGTCGATTCAGATATAAAATCAATCATCACCCAAATAAGAGAGCATGATGGAGCTGTTTATGGCGATGACTGCGTTGGATATATTTTACAGCCTGATTCCAATAAAGATGAGATGTATCTGATCTACGTTAATTCCAATGGCTATATATTTGACCAAAAGATGGAGCCGAATGCCGGCGGATACTTTGAAAGTGATGAGTCATGGGACTGTGAATATAAAATCAAAACAAAAATTGGCGAAAATTATTGGTCGATGGAAATAAAACTTCCTCTGGCTCAATTTGGAGCGACTATAAAAAAGGATAATTTCTGGGGACTGAACATGAGACGCAAACAGCCGCGCCTTAATGATGCCGCTCACTGGCAAATACCATGGCGTTATGGTCCCGAATTTCTCGGTCGATTAATTATTAAATGATATAAATCCATAAAAAAAGGACAGTCCTAAAAGACTGCCCTTTTTAATAACTGAAATTTTAAAACTTATGAGGACAGTACGGATCCTGACCCCCTTTGTAGAGGGAATTTATAATAAGAATAATGTCGAGAATATTCAAGTCTCCATCGGAGTTGACATCTCCGCATTCCGATGGTTCCGGCATCGGACCATCCTTATATTTATGATTGATAAGATAAACGATATCAAGGATATTTAAGGCACCGTTCGAATCGGCATCTCCGCAAAGATACGGAGGTATTACCGTTAGAGTAGCTGGAATGGTACCGTTTCTAAAATCCCGTTCGTTGGAAGAAAAATTAATTGTTCCACTATACTCGCCGGCCACAAGTCCTGTTTCATTAAGAGTTACTTCGACATCAACATTACCGTCAACCGGTACAACAATAAGTTCTTCAGGGGGCTTGATCCAACTTTCGCTACCGGTAAATCTTATCCTGAGAATGGCATCTCCGCTATTGGAAACATGCAAAGTATCTTTGCCAAAATAGTTTGGATACGCTGCGGCAGATAATGACTCCGGATTAAAAACAAAACCTGGGTTACCGGTTTCGCCCCGGTAATAACCTTTTAAAATAAAATCATCAATATTCCAGCCACAGTAGTTCCAATAAGTATCAGTTGGTCCCAAACCAATTCGGATTCTAAAATCGGGATTGTTATCCGCTACTGCTGATAAATCAAATGATACTCCCTGCCAGGCCTGATCTTCAACCGTTCCCGGATTTTCATAAATTTGAACCCATTCGGTTCCATTATAAGCATCAATATAAGCATGGTCGTATTGATAGCTTTCAACTCCGAGCCAGCGATTAAAAGTTAATTGCACGCCGATATAATCGGTACAATCAAAGAGAGGTGAAACAACCCAGTTAGAATCTGGAATTTGGTTATTATAGTCACCGCCAGTTCCAGGTTCCAGATCATTCCCCAAGACATAATTATCTTCGGTTGGACTGGTATCAAATGCCGGGTCAGGACTGCCATAGGCATCATCACCAACGCCGCCGGTGGCAGGACCGATAGTCCACTCGGCATTGCCGCCCAAACCGGTCCATCCTTTATTAAGCGAAAAATCGTCGGAATAGAACAGTTCACGGTCACCGACAACAACTTCAATATTAACGGTAGTATTGTAGCCGTTACCATCGGTTAAATCCAAATCAAATGTAACCGGATATCCGGTCAACGATGAAGGATCGGCCGAAACGACAAAAACATCAATTTGACTATCGCCAACTCCGCCGTTAGCAGCGAGATCACCAAAAGAACCATTGGGATCGTCAATTGTAATAAACGGATCAGTCGCGGATAATACACCTGTAACGGCACCGGCCAGTCCGGAACCGGTATTGTCAATCGAAACTAAAAATTCAACTGACTCGCCCGGATCAAGAACATTATTCGAATTACCGGCGGCATCATTAACAGTAATTGAAACAAATCCAAGATTTGGGCGATGAACCAGTATTGCAAAATCGGATGACCATGTGCCCGGTTCAGTGCCGGTCATTTCGACATGAAATGAGATGTAATAATTATCAGGGGCATTGATATCAATATCAAAATCAAAAGCATCGGCAATAAAGGAAGTTCCATTACCTCCCAGTATATCGCCAAAAGTTTCAAAGTCATCATTGATCGTTATGTATGGATCGCTCGAGGATAATGTCGCTTCGACTCCGAGAGCATCTCCCGGTCCGATATTCTCAAGCTGCATCCCCAGTAGTATTGATTCACCGGCATCGGCAAAACCATCATTATTGCCTGAATAGTCGCTTACTGAATTAAGGTCATAGGCTACCAGAGCGCCGCTTGAACTGGTGACATCAAGATCAACAATATATGGCAACCCATTAAAAGCGGTTACCGTCAGAGTCACCGTTCCCCCGGCTGGCAATTCCTGACCAACTGCAATTGCGGCCAGCCCATTAATATCGGTATAGGCCGAACCATAAAGAACTCCATTGGCATAGAGGGCACAAAGCGCGCCAGCCTCACCAACAACTTCAAGGTTAAATTCGACCTGATCAAAGAGGATAGAAGAATTATGATATACGTTTAATGGTGATGGAGTATCGCTCCACATCAAAACCGACGGATCTCCAAAAATATGCCAGGTATCAAACATATCGACACCGGCTGTTCCGTACTCATCCATCATTTTCACAGAGCCATTAAAGCAGAGCCCGCCAATAGTAGTTTTTTCTTTGGCAATCAATAAATCAACTATCTCGTCTTGCGCTTCCATCGGCGGTGCCCAGGATTGATTTATTGAGGACATGTATGTGGCAATAGCCCCGGTGGCAACTCCGGCATTAGTAGCCCGCAACCAGGTTTCGGCAAAACAGACGGACGTTCCGGTAAAATTTCCGTTGACACATCCGACACTTACCACAAAAGGTAATTCATTATCATTTGTTAGATTATTAATATGATAGGTGCCAAAATTGCTGGTCGTCCATGAGGTTGTACTGCCGTGCCCGGTATAGTTGACAAAACTGCGACCATCGTTTAATGCCTCCGATACCGCATAACTCGAGGCACCGGGATCATAGATATGGTCAACCAAAGTATATGTAAAGCCAAGTAAATCCTGGCGAATTATTTCCATATGTTCATAATCAATCTCGCCGCCGTCATGACCAATACCGGCACCCTGATCCGAGGCTATCCCGGTTGCTTTATGAAACCAATCGGTTCCGCTGGGGTTCTTCTCGTAATCAATCGTTCTGGTCACCTGCGTTTCAACGTCATTCGCACTTTGGGCAGAATACCGACCAATAAAAATATCAGGATAATCATCATCACCGGCCAGTTTTGAATAACTTGGGTCGGATGCGCCGCTTGAAACATAAGCAGGTGCCACTTCTGCCGCATCGCCAACCAGAAGGACCCAGCCGAGATTATAGTCGGGATCATCATAGAAATTTTGAATATATGCTTTGATGGCGGTTTCGTTGTTGCCGATCGTGGAGACATCAACAACAGTTGTCCTGATCCCTTTTTGTTCTTTCCATGCCTTAAGCGGCAACACACCGCTGTGGAAAAAATCATTCACAATAATTAGCATGTCGCCGGCATCGCCAACAGAAGAACTTCGCGATAAGGACAAAGTCGGAGCAGGTTGAATAATAGCCTGTTGTTTATAATTGATAAACCGGCGCTCATAAAGCTGTTTAAATTCAGGGATTATTGCCGCCGATTTTCTGTTCGTAATAATGTTGGTACTGCTTATTCCAATTGTCACAACTTCAACAGTAACGGAAGTATAAACACGCAAAGTTTTTGTCGCCGGATTATACTGGAAAGCATTCAGTTCAACAACTGTTCCGCGGTAATCGCGCATGATAAAGGGACGGCTCAAACTGGCCAACTGGTTGGGGTACCAAAGATTTGTACTATATATTTGTCCCAATGTGTATGGTATCGTTGACGGGTCGGTTTGACGATAAATAACACCTTTTGATGGCGCTATCGGGGTTTCCGGGATATCAACATATTCAGAAGATAGGACATTTATCTGAACTTCGGCATCATCGGGAATAATTATACTTTTGGAAATACGCGGGAGCGATGGTTCACCCTCAACCATTAAATTACTACCTTCTTCAAGGCTGATCTGATAATAGGTTTCACCGTTTATTTCAACCGGAATCCGGTCATAAGCGCCGATTTTGAAGTCAATTACGGTTCTATCCGAGGTTGATTCCTCTATAGAAAGATCAAAATCATTGATAACCGCTTTGACTACATGTCGTTCGGCCTGGGCAAAAGTAGTGAACAAAAGACAGGTGACAATTGTAAGTGCCAGTCGTTTAACCATTTACACCTCTATATATATGTCCTATATTATCGATTTTTTCCTCAAATAGCATAGTAACCTGTGGTCGGTAATCTGCAAACGTGTAACCTAATAAATATACGTCATAAAGGCCGATTTGCAAGGGAAAAATATTACCAAAAACCTGCTAATTTGCCTTATCTCACCCAGTTATCATATTATCGGCGGATTGGAAAAAGATATTACTTCAGATAATCGTATATGATATA
>JAQBFG010000094.1:0-5495 GCA_032123495.1 Candidatus Zixiibacteriota bacterium
TTCCTGCCAGATCTCGGCCGGATGAAGCACCGGCATCGTTATCTCAAGCGCCCCCGACTTGTCCATTTCATCGCGAACGATATCAGAAAATTTCTTAATAACCCGTTGCATCAACGGCAGATAAATATAAACACCGGCGGCCAGCTTCCGGATAAATCCGGCCCGCAGTAACAATTGATGCGAGATAAGTTCTGCTTCCGAGGGAACCTCTCTTAAAGTCGGTATATATGTTTTACTCCAGCGCATTTAAACCTCATTCAAAATCTCAAATAAAAGGTGAAAAAACAAGTTAGCCTGTTAAATTAGCTTATTATATCCTTTTGTCAATCAAAAAGTTTCGGGAGAATAAAGGCCACTCAGCGGCTCAGACAAGTAATACGCAATATTACCATTTTTGTTGTGAAAATATTCAGTGATATATACATTTCTTAATCAAATATATAGGAAAGAAGATTCTGCAGGTATCTTGATGAAACAAAAGAGATTCTGCCTGAGGCTTTTAATTTAATTGATTATTCCTTTTAAGAAAATCGAGAAAGACTTTACTGTCTTTGATCTTACTCAGTCCGGGATCATTTTTGATTAATTGCCAGTTGTCGTGTCCCGCGTCAACCAGTTCCTGCAATTGCCAAACAGCGGAGTCAGGTTTATTACTTGATGAATAGACGCAGGCCAGGATGTGCACCGCCATATAATCTTTCTGATTCATGCTTAAGGACCATTTTAGCAATTTTTCAGATTCGTCATATTTCCCCGCCATCATTAGGGCCGCTGCAAGATTATTCCTGATGTTGGGAGAATCCCCGCCCAATTCGATAGCCCGTTTATAATAATTAATGGCCTTTTTGTACAACTTTCTTCTTGAATAGATAATACCCAGGCCATATTGGGCGGGAACAATAAGGCTGTCGTCAACCAAGGCCGACTCAAATTGCTTGAGCGCCCGGCTGTTATTACCATCTTTAAGATATCTATTTCCCAATTCTGTATAAGCCATGGCCCGAAATGATTTTAAGGATTTATTGTCCTTCAGGGGAAAATAGGGTGTTATTTCGATCGCCCTCGTGGAGTGATTAATAGCTTTTTTATAGTTATGTTTGTCAAAATAGGCGCCGCCGATGTTTGAGTGGGCGCAATAATTATTTTCATCTATTTTAAGGGCATTATCGAAAAGGGTGAGACTGTTTTCCCAAACGTTCGCCTGACTGAAACACAATATCATCAATATAATTATAACAATCGCGGATATTGCGGAATATATAATTTTTGCCCCTTTTATATTTCCAATCATTTCATAAATTCCCCAGATCAATAAAATTGACAACCCTATTAAAGGTATGTACATGTACCTATCAGCTACCAAATGATGTGCCTGCTGGATCAACCCCAAAACAGGCATCAAGCCCACCAGAAACCACAACCAGCCAAAAAGTAAATATGGTTGATTGTGTCTTAACCTGAAAAGCACCAGCGTTATGAGTACGATTACAAGAAATCCCGCTATCGCAATTAATACTCCGGGAGGCTCCGGATACGGATAAAAGACCGAAAGTGAAGCGGGGTAAAGAAACTTTGATAAATAAAAGAATATTACATACGGGACATTAGCCAGGCGATCGGTCAACGGAAGACTTGTCATAGATCCAATCCATCCCGCCTTGGATAGAAAATGATAATTGATAATTAATATAGTTGCGGCCAGAATGAACCAGATGGTTTTTTCTTTAATAAGGGCAATAATATTGCTTTCAGTACAGGATGTCTTGGTCTTGTTTACATATCTGTTCAGGGGCCAGAAATCCAAAAGAATGAATAAAAGGGGCAGGAATATAACCAGCGGTTTTGACATCAGGGCCATGGCAAAAAACAGGGTAACCCTTAGATTATTTTTCCAATTCGGCCTTTTTGTATAGGTAATATACGATCTGATTGATAATAATACAAATAAGGTACTGATAAGATCTTTGCGCGCTGCGATCCATGAGACGGACTCAACGTGCAAAGGATGAATGGCGAATAGTATCGCCACCAGGCCGCTTCGCCAGAGAGCGCCGGTCATCGAGTTAAGTATTAAAAATAGCAGGATGCTGTTGAGTATGTGTAATAAGATGGACATTAAATGATGTCCCCCGGGATTGAGACCGAAAACTTGGCAGTCCATAATATGCGAAAACCACGTTATCGGGTGCCATATTGCCATGTGGGTGGTGGTAAATGACCAGAAGATGTTTTTAAATGATAACCCGTCGGAAACATGGCTATTTGCGACAACAAAGGAAATGTCATCGTAATTTACAAATTCATGATAAACATTCTGATAGAAGCAGATTAGAGATAGAATAATAATGGAAAATATTATTATCAGCTTGTTTCTGTCCTGGCTCGTATGTATCATCGCAACCGCCATTATATTTTATGGCGGTATGAAATTTTTCATGTAACAGAGCTATGAGGGATGTTCACTAAATCGGGAAAATATCATTACTTCCGGGCCTATTAGTACTTCACCAAAAAGTCAAGGCCTTGCTGCGAAACGATACAAATAACGTGTCTTCGGAATGAGTAACTTCGTAGTTACGGTTCATAACTTGGATCAATTGCTCCTTCAAATAGGAGCCGCCTTCAGCAGGACAGTGTTGTAATGTTTTGTTGGCCCGCTCATTAATCGCACATATTGATGCGGCCAGAATGGCGTCGTAAGGAAAAATCGCGGAAGCAGGTAAATCTCCGGCAAATGAAATAGTGTCTGTTTGTATGGTCAGTTTAAGAAGTTCGTGTATTTCGGAGCGGCGAAGACGCTCCGCTCGCTTCGAGAAAAAAGGCACCACCATAGACTATCTCCCTTTTTTAATCCCCATTTAAAACCAATCCAAAAAAATGTTCACACTCTCAAATTCTATGTTGTAAAAAAAGTGAAAATCTTTCAAAATATTTTAATATTTTCAAATTATATATTCCTGCCCTGAAGTTAAGTAACCGGTTATGGCCGGGGTGGCCCATAGCTTGCTATGGGACTGCTGATTTAAGTGGGCGGCAGACGCCTCGTCTGCCCCGAAGTAAATATCCTCAGTACAAATTCGCCACAACATCACCGTTAATCTAAATCCTCACATATAATTGAAAATTGTCGAAACCACAGGGGATTTCGACCTACAGGAAAAAATTAAAAATGACGAAACGAAGCCATTTTAATTACAACATTATCGAAAAAAAACAAAAAACAGAAAAACGAACCCATTTTGCTGTAACGGTATGAATGGTATAGTTATATAAGGAATTTATTGCGATAAAAAGGCCATATTGACACTATAATTGGTAGTAAAATTGTCGAAACTGCCATCGTTCTCTTACAGTACCCGATTCGATGGAGCATACGTGGGGCGAGGACGAAGATCGACCTTTTGGCCGTTCAGACGGGTGATCTTACCGGGGGTGCCAACAACAGTCGCATTATCCGGGATGTCAACCATATACAAAAAAGTGTTGGCCCCGATTCGCACATTATTCCCGACCTTCAACGGTCCCAGCAACGTTGCACCGGTCCCGATAAAAACATTATCGCCAATAGTAGGATGCCGTTTACCATCGTGTTTCCCGGTTCCACCAAGAGTGACATTATGAAAAATAACACAGTTTTTACCGATCTGAGCCGTTTCACCAATAACAATTCCGGCCCCATGATCAATAAACAGCCCCTCATAAATAGTCGCCCCGGGATGAATCTCTACCCCGGTGAAAAAGCGGGCTATTTGCGAAATCAATCTCGGAAAAAATGGGATACCTAATTTATAAAAGGGGTGGATAATCCGATGAACAAACATCGCCTGAAACCCGGGATAAAGAATAAATTCTATATTCTTTGCCGCCGGATCATTGCGGTAAATCGCCTTCATATCAGCTATGATGCTTTTAATAAACATATTAATACTACGTATCGGCTATTTGAATATTGAATTGATTTTTTATTTGCCGAAAAGTCCTTTTATGGCATCGCCAATATTTTCTTTGATAACATCATTACTGGATAGATCAAGTGAAATATTTGGTTTTGAAAAGGGGCCGCTCAGCTTAAAAGGTACTTTCACCCGATTGGATGATTTATCTTTTAATAATCCGGCCAGCCCGGAGACTAAGCCCGATTGAGATAATAATTCCTTGGTCACTTTTTCAGAAAGCAGAATTGTCCCGGAATAATCGAGGGTTCCATCAAAGCCGACCGAGCCGCCGACTACCCAATCGCCAAGCGAGGAACCAAAATTGAACTTATCAAATGCAATCCGGCCATTTTTCACATGATAGGTGGAATTCAGGTCCCTGATTATTTCTTCGTCGAAGGTCTTAAATTTTAATTGGTCAGCCATCTTTTTTATAAGATCGAAATTAATAAGTTTGGCTTCTTTAAAATCGGCTTTTCCGGACATATCAAGTGAATTAATAATCGGTTCAGGGTCCCATCCTGAAGCCGAGAAACCACCGGTCATATTAGTCTTGCCATAAAGATGTCCACCGTATTTGGTGAACCGGGATAAGAAATCATTAGCTTCAATCTGAGTTCCGGTGAATTCTCCATTGTATGACGGATTCTCAAAATCAGACAGATCCATCGACATTTTACCGGTTACCTGACCGGTATAAGCATTACCTCTGGCATTGGTTACAAAAATCTTTCGGTCTTTGATGCTAACATCACATTTTATATTCGTGAATTCAACATCAGAATAAATCAGGGTTTCTATTTCGGCGGTACCGGTACCATTTATATCCGGGATCGGAAGCGGAGGCAATGAATCAATCGGCATCTCGGCCAAGTTGGAACCAGAACCGGGGACAACTTCGGGGAAAAGTTTGTCGGTATCAAACCGCTTGGATGTTAGCTTGAAATCTATCGATGGTTTTTTTGCCTCTCCCTCATAGCCGGGCAGAAAATATGGAAATGGATCGCTTAAACTTCCTTTTAAAGAAAACTGTGATGAGGTCGATTTCACCGAAAGATTATTGATAACAATCTTTTTCGGTTCAATATTGAGACTGAGTTCAAAAAATTCAATTGGCTCCGGCAAGGTCTCGGCAGTGTATTTTCCATTTTTGATTTGTAAATTTCCATTTACCTTGAATTGCGCCAGATCCTCCATCCGTCCTGAGCCGGAAAGATTAAACGATGCCTGACCGGTCAACTCTGGTTTTCCAATATCCGGGAGAAAACGGTTTAACATTGTCAGTTCGGCAGTTCCATTGATTTTGCCGCTTATAGACATATTATCAAAATTCGACACCTCAACACTACCCGATATCGGGTTGCCATCGAAAAAACCGCCAATGATATTTAGGCCGACATTATCATTTACAAAATCGATCTTAACCTGCTCTGCTGCAAAATCGCCTTTAAGATTGTCGATATTCAATTTTAGTTTGTATAGCTCAGCATTACCGCTGTATTTAATTTTTTCTTTCGCCTTGGCATTATATTTTAAGGCAGCGTTAAATTCTAATTCACC
>JAQBFG010000095.1:0-3399 GCA_032123495.1 Candidatus Zixiibacteriota bacterium
GATATTTGCCACAATGACCAAAGCATCGCATCATCAGTTTCAGATATTGACAAAAAGATCAGAACGATTAGTCAAGCTATCTGAGAAATTGAACTGGGCGGATAACATCATGATGGGTGTGACGGTTGAAAATGAATGCTGCCGGTATCGTATTGATGATTTGCGACAAACAAGAGCAAAAACCAAATTTCTATCTCTTGAGCCGCTTCTGGGGCCGCTGCCGAAATTAAATCTGAAAGGCATTGATTGGGTTATTGTCGGTGGTGAATCTGGCCCGCACTCCCGTCCAATAAAGCCCGAATGGGTAATTGATTTAAAAGAGCAATGTCTGAAAAAAGAAGTGCCGTTCTTTTTCAAACAGTGGGGCGGATTTCATAAAAAGAAAAATGGTCGATTGTTGGAAAACAAAACCTGGAATCAGTTGCCGGATATTCTTAAGAAGCTGTCGGCGGCTTAAGGGCAAATCGGGTCTGGACCAGCTTTGTATTTGAAATTTATTAAATAGACTATATCCAAAATATCTATTTTGGTATCATTATTGACATCGGAGGCATCTATAGAAATAGGATTGGGTCCATCTTTGTACTTATAATTTATTAAAAAAACAATATCGAGAATATTAATTAATTCATCACCATCGGTATCACCGCAAATGTAGTGATCAGCCATAAAAAGAGTAAAAGTTCGTTCATCATAATCACCCATCATATCTTCAACTCGAGCCGTAAAGGTGATTTCCACATTTTCATATGTGACGCCGCTTAAGACTCCATCTCTGAGAAGGAAAAAGCCGGTTCCGTTTAAATCATTGTTTAAATCAAACCAGTCCAAATTGCCGCTACCACCTTTGGCGAGCAATTGAATCGTATAAAGTCTTCCACTTATGCCGCCTGATAAAAATTCAGTGCTGATTTCAACGCCAGAATAAATCTCAATTGCAAGATCTTTTTCTACGGTCAGATCTGACTGATCGGCCAACTCTGCCGTAAATGAAATTGTCACCGGAAGAGAGGGAGTACCGGAAACTATTCCATCAGATGATAAAACCAGACCGGTTTCGATCAAATCGTTATATTTATCAGACCAGATATATTCTCCATCGCCGCCAATACCATAAAGCTGAGTCGAATATACCATTCCACTTGTTCCATCAGGCAATATCCCAGAGATGATCATTAAATCTCCTGGTTCACATCCATAGGAAACCACCCTAACGGCATCAATAGCAGCTTCAATAACTGACAAAGAGTCAAGATTTCCGGACTTCTGATCTGAGGCCTCAAAACATATTTGCAAAGTATTATTTGGCGTAATAATATCATTTGCCCAAAAATTATAATAATACCACCCGCCGGTACATTGCTCCGTTGGTCCCACAACCTCAACAGTTGACCAATCAATTCCCCCGTTATTCGATATGGATACAATCATACTGTCATTATACCCACTATAAACTTGAACCGGATAATTACTATACCAACGGGCGTATTCAATCAGAATATTTTGATACGAAATTTCAATTGACGGAGAAGTCAAAATGGTAGTTCCCCAAATGAGAAACCTATCGCATTCGTTCCCTCCGGTAAGAAAACATCGATTAGTGTTGTCATAATCATTCATTGGCCCAATACCAACATAAAAATTATCATTTGGCGGACGGGCATATGCCCATGGCCCCAAAGAGGCATCACCTGAAACTGACCAACCCAAATTATATTGGAAATTATCATAAAAATCTACCGATACGCTATTACCGACACTAAGACTAAAGTGCATATTAGATTGATGACTGTATATTATGTCACCTGAATTATCGTTGATACTAAAATAAAAATCTATGCAGCTACCGCAGGGAAGTGCGGGGAAAGTAGCTTCATACAAACGACCGGTTATTTCTGTTAGTGGTATTTCAGTAAAAGGCCCACCATTTAGGGAATAAAGCATTTTCCCGCTTCCGCTGATAGGATTTGAATTAGCGCTTGTCTCGATTTCAACCGGAATTGTCAGGGTCAAATCCGGTGGCATTACATCAGGAATTCCGGATGGATATCCAAATACATAAATGGGAGCTCTGGAAAACGTACTGTTGGTAGTAAAGGCCAATGCCAGGGTCGCCTTGACCATTCGAGTCATATAATCGAAGTTCATATATACAGCGCTATCATTGACCGAATGATAAACCGCTGACCTTATGTATTCATATATAGTTAACACATCATAGCCATATTCCCAAAATGGCACATGATCAGTTGCCCCCAATACGCTACGTGCCGCTTCCAAATCAATCCCCGGTAGTGTTGCGGCCAAGTCCTTCCATATTTCCAGGTAATGAGACTGGGAGAATGAGTTGTCAAGTTTGGCATAATTGTCATTTTCAATACTGCCTATCATATCTAAGTTTATCATTACTTCAATGCTGTCTTCGTTTATTGATGCCCACACGGCATAATAATATGACCCGTCCAAACCATATTCTTCATTATCGAAAAAGATAAATTTATAGGTTAACTTTGTATCAACATCTTTTAATATTCTTGCTAACTCCAAAACACCGGCAACACCACTTCCATTATCATCTGCTCCCGGGCTATCGACAGTTCCCCATGAGGGAGACTGGGAACCTATTGCATCATAGTGTGCCCCGATTATAATTTCATAATCGGGATACAGATTGCCGATTTTACAGCCGATTATATTATGGGCGCTATCTGTTTGCCCCATATCATAGGTAACAAATGTATCGGTACTTATTAAGTCATATCCGAATTCATCAAGTTTATCAATTATCCATTCTCGCATGGCTATATTTGGCGGTGATGCTACTTCGCGCCCTATAAAATTCTGTATGGCATGAACATAAGATTCCAGCGAATCCTGACTGACCAAACCGATTAAATTCTCAAGTTCGGTGTCACGAAAAGGCGGAAGGCCTTCGTATTTTTCCGGCTCTTTATAAATGACCTTTAAATTCTGAAAAACCGGAGACAGGTCAGCTATTCCGGCAATTTGTTCTGCCTCATCGGGATCAACATGATATAGCTGCATAAATTCATCTTTATATAGCAATTCGTACTTGATGAGTACCTTTTGGTCACGGCGGGTGTTGAAACCGAGTCGATCGCGACTGACATTGGATGCAATAGGTTCAAATTCCATACTCGTTTTTGATATCATATCTTCGTCCTGAGATGACAACAAGAACAGATAACCATTGGATACTCTCAGCACCGGATCGAATCCCGTTGACCGTAGAAAATTAGCATCATTTTGATTTCGAATCAATATTTTGTAAAGATTGCCATTGGCGCATATGGTTGTCTGAGGCACTTGATGAATAACATTTTGAGACGCGTGAGTAATAGTTGATGTAAATAGTACAAATAAGGGAAAAATAATAAT
>JAQBFG010000096.1:0-8275 GCA_032123495.1 Candidatus Zixiibacteriota bacterium
ATGACCAATTGCCGCGGTGTTGGGTGCAAGATTTTGAATAATCTCGCTATTATCCAAATCGAATCCCAATACGGTAAAAGGATAATATTGGTTTGAGCCCATCAAAACATACATTATTTCCCCATCGGGGGAAAATTCAAATTGAATTGGCAAAGGAACACCGATAAAAGTAATATCCCCAAAATTAATATATTTTTGAACGGTATTGCTGCCAACATTATAAACATCTATATAATTATGCTCATAATCACCATATTGACCGCTTAATTTTAAATATATCTTATCACTGCCCGGACGAATCCCGGGAGTTCCGTTGTATAATCTATAGACAATCAAAAACTGAATCAATGAAAGATCATTTGAATTAAGGATATGGATATACGATTTCTCATTATTATAATTTGAGACAAGTATAAAACGCTTTTTCTCATAATCAACCGCGCATGGGCCAGGTACGATGCCACTTCCTGAGGAAGTACCAATACTGTTTGCTGTTACAGTGACATTTTGACGGTCTGTATAGTCGATTACAAAGATTGAATCAACTCCCGAAACCAAATAAAAGGCGCTGTCATTTGACGTCAGGAAGCCGCCCTCATAATTGGCTACCGTATCAACAAAAATAGGCGTTAAATCAGGAAACGATAAAATAGCGATTGTGGGTCCCCAACAGGCAAGAACAGCCTGCTCATCGGGGCTGAGATATATTTTTTGTCCCGCAATCCCTTCCAGAATTCCAACTGTATCCATTAGTGGATAATTAACAGCCAATACTGATGGCGCCCCGGTATTTACACCATCAATTCTCATTACAGCCCGGGTACCATCATTAGTAAATTGCATATCACTAATATGATATAATGTCTTTACCGTATCGATGACTTCACCGGTTTTGGTGCTGTATTTTAATGAATATAACGGGCCATCTAACACGCCACCGGAGTGAATATAGAGTAAATCATAATCCCCCACATGTTCATCCGGCGCTTGCGTGATGTAATTCTTCTCACACGAGATAAGAAAAACAGCAAAAAGTAATAGAATTATTGCCATCAACCAGATTGGCTTTGGTTTTTTCATAAGACCTCCCCACACTTAATTTTATGAATTTATTTACCCCAACATCTACCAAGATAACGTATAATAGCCGATATTGTCAAATAATATATATATTATTACTGCGTTTATTATTGATTTTTTTATAAATATCTCAATTTCACTACCAACTCTCCCTTAATTTTCCCCCTTCGGTTATTACATATTATGGCAATTGGAAAAATGAAAATTAACAACAAAACCATAAGGAGAGAAACCGAATCAACATCGACTTGATAGTCTAAAGTTAAAAAATGACGGAACAAAGCGATTTTGCCGAATTGATTCTCTCAGGAACTTACGGTACCGTTTATGTTGACAATGTCTATTTCCATAAATAGGACATAAATATAATGAGTTTTCATTAGCGATTAAATTAAAGCTGATCTAAAATCATTTATCAGAAAAAAGGGTGTTCTCTTGAGGGAACACGCCTTTTTCTATATTGAAAATAATATGATTGATTAAAATATTTTAATTAATCAATTTACTTATAATTATTGTCTTACTTACTGGAGGTGTTATGAAAACTGTATTTTTATTAGTTATTATTTTAATATTAACCGGAATAATTATGGGATGTTGTTCGATGGAATCAAAAAATGATAACGAAGCTGAAAAAGCCCAAATCGCTGAAGTTGTAAGAAACAATATTGGCTGGGCTGTCAACAAGGACAAGGAACTTTTGTTTAGTACCATTACGCATAATGAAAAGTTGTTTTATTTCAGTCCCAATGATGCCGGAACTATTTTTGGTTTTGAGGCTTTCACTAACCTGACTGAGAGCTTTTTTATGCATGAAGATTTTAAGGCGATCAGTTCTAATGTTCGGGAGCTTAAGATCAATTTATCCAAGTCGGGTGATGCCGCCTGGTATTCGGCGCGCCTTGATGACTATAATGAATGGAAAGGTCAGCCGGCTAATTGGGAAGATGTTCGCTGGACAGGAGTCCTTGAAAAACAGGATGGGAAATGGGTCATTGTCCAGATGCATTTTTCATTTTCTTCTGAACAGATGGCCAAAAAAAATGAGGATCCTCAGGGGTAAAAAATAACTTTTACTGTCGGGATCTTCGTGTTTTTGATTTTTTCGGTGATGGCTTATAAGTCAGGATATCTTTTTGTTTTTTCTTGCGGTTGATATCTTTTTCAACAAATATCGACTTACCTGTGAATGGATCTTCTTCCGTATAGTACATCAGCGCCGAATATGTTGAAGGCAGCGGGGTGAAAATCTGCACCTGCTCCGGATTTATCCGCAGATTTTTCGAGGTATAAGTTTTCAACCTCAACATCTCTTTTTCGGTGCATCCGGGGTGAGCGGCGATCAGATAATAAGTCAAGAATTGATTTTTCTTGTCATGAGAAACAGCGTCTGCGAACATAGCACCAAATTTCGTCAAGGCTGCCGTGCCTGGTTTGCCCATTAATTTAAGGACCTTGTTATCAGTATGTTCCGGTGCGATTTTCAATTGTCCCGAAGTATGTTTTTTCACCAGTTGATTCAGATATTTTCGACCAAACTTTTTATCTTCAATAATCAAATCATACCGGATGCCGCTGGCGACAAAAACTTTTTTCACGCCATTTACAGTCGCTAATTTATTCAGCAGATTCATTTGAAAGCTATGATCAGGTTTCATCATTTTGCAGAGTTCCGGATAGACGCACCGTTTATCTTCACAGCAGCCTTTTTTTATTTTCTTTTTGCACTCAAATCCATACATGTTGGCCGTTGGTCCACCGGCATCGCTGATAATACCGTTGAAATTTTTAAACGAATTGAATTTTTTGGCCTCGTTAACAACCGACTGTTCCGACCGCCATTGGATCGTTTGACCCTGATGAACCGCTATCGCGCAGAAATTACATTCGCCATAACATCCCCGATGAGTCGCTATTGAAAACCTGATCGTTTCCAATGCTTTGGCATTACCAAATCTCTGGTAATAAGGGTGCTGCTCCAGCGCATAATCTATCTCGTAGATTTTATCCATCTCGCTTTGAGAGAGATAACTTTCCGGTGTGTTTTGAATCAAGTAGCGGGTGTCAGTTTTTTGATAGAGACCTTTGGCCGTTATCGGATCGTTATTCTTATAGAAGGTGTGGAACATCTCGGTGAATTTTGATTTGGAACGCCGAACCTGATCAAACGAAGATAGCTCAAGATAACCGTTTGGAGGATCACTTGCGATATAACAAATCGATTTTATTTTTCGCCAGTCTTTTTCTTTATTGAAGGCCTCGGCCAATTTCAAAATCGTCTTCTCCCCCATGCCATAAACCAAAATATCGGCTTTGGCATCGAAAAGAATTGATTTACGAATTTTATCCGACCAATAATCATAATGCGCGACTCGTCTCAAACTCGCTTCGATACCGCCCAAAATAATCGGCTTGGTATCTTTGAAATATTTACGAATGAGGTTGCTATAGACAATCACGGCTCGATCCGGCCGACGGTTATTGAGCCCGCCGGGAGTAAAATCATCAGATTTCCTTTTTCTTTTCGACGCAGTATAATTGGCTACCATCGAGTCAACCGAACCTCCGCTGACCCCCCAGAACAATTTTGGTTCACCGAGCCGTTTGATATCACGCGGGGATGTCAAATCAGGCTGGGCGATAATCCCGACCTTATATCCGTTTTTGACCAAATACTTTCCGATAACCGCGATTCCAATAAAAGGAGAGTCGATATAACTGTCGCCTGAGATCAGAATAATATCGAGCTGATCCCAGCCAAGTTTTTTTAATTCATCTTTTGTGGTCGGCAAAAATTTCATATCAACCTAATGTACAATAACTGTGTCATTTTGCATAGCAATTAAAGGCAATGGAATATACGTTCCAAGTAAGATATTAATAGTATCGATTGGAAAAGAAAAAATCGGGGTGAGAGGATTCGAACCTCCGACATCTTGCTCCCAAAGCAAGCACGCTAACCAGACTGCGCCACACCCCGAATTAAACGAAGCGGTTTAATATATTCTTTTATGTGATATTGTCAAGAACAGTTATTTAATGTTCGAAAATTTGTCTATTTAGCTATTTTATCTATATTATGAATAAGCAACCTGCCGCCGGCGAGCCAAGAAAGCCACTATTAACAGCCCAAACGTCAGCAGAAGAAAAATATACATAGCCCCCTGGGAAACTGAAGACACCGTTGTTCCCAGAAAATCGAGAGCGGAGATATGATCAATTGAACCGACATACCATAGAAATAGATAGATAACTTCAAATAATTTTTTAGTGCCGCTAAGATTTCCCAGTGCCAACGCCAGAGATGGTACAAATAAAATCCCAATAATTAAGGCCAATAGATACGACAATTCTCCCATAAGAATAACTCTGAAAATCATTCCGGAAACAGCCATTAAGCCGACTGCCAATCCGGCGAGCCAAATTGCCGGTAGTTGTCGTTTGAGCGGAAATGGCGAAGAAAACAATAATTGTTTGGTTCCAAATCTTGATTCCCGCGTTCCCATCCCGGACCAGATCACTAACGGCCAGACCATTGCTGCCGAAACTATATATTGACGGGCAATATCAAATGGTGCCGCTATTTGCCCGGCAATTATCAGTAATGCTATTAAATACCAGACTAAATGAAAACCTTTTAGCATTACTTTTAATTCGGCCTTTACCAAATGAAATAGACTAAATGCCGGCTTGGTAATCAACTTGATACTGAGATCTGACATAACCGGTTTATTTTCAAAAAAATCAGCTTTTACAGAAAGATTTTTATTTTTTGCCCGTCGAATTATCTGCCTTTTCTCTTTAGCCGGATCAAAACGGTCGAAAAACGGGACGGCTAAAAATACAGCAATAACTGTCAGAACGATCCAGAACAATCTAAACAACAGCATCTGCTCGGTCCATTCCAGACCATTCCACTGGAAAAAATTTGTGGCATCTATAAGTTCATTTTCAACAAATCCAATAAATCCTATTTGCATGCCTATACTGACACCCGGGTAAACTTCTAAAATAGCCGCTTTCACACTCCGTTCAAAAAAACCAATCGCGGAGAGATCAAAAAGATGGAATTTCCAGGCACCGCTTACTATCCCTGCCTGCATTCCAAATAGATATAAAACATTTCCAATACTTCCCCTCAGCCACCTAATTGATTCAAACAGAATAGCCAGCGATGAAATAAATATTATTGCCGGAATAGAAATAATAAGAAAAGGTGACAATAGCTCCCACAGATCGATATCTGTCCGAATATCGCCCAAAAGCTGCATTGCCAATGCCAGAATCATTAAAACCAAAACCAAAGTAAAAAGAACTATAAAATTACTGATAAATTTTGAAAAAAGATAAATAGATTTTTTGATTTGTGTACTGGCTAAAATTTGACCAACTCTTGTAACTCCATCCCGTTTAATTGAATTTTTAACCAGATAAAAGCCGACAAGTAGCAGCATCAAGGTACAGGTAATGGCCATCATAGTACCTGCCCATGCGGAATTAAATTCACCCTGATAATTACTGAATTGAATTGAATATTTTCTGGTTATGACAAAATAACCCCAGAATAGTATCCATACCATTGTTAAAAGATAGCTATATCGTCGCGTCCGTTCGAGAAAATCACCTCGCGCCAGCCGTAAAACAGTCTGGTACCAATTCATTGAACCTTACCATTGCGATCCTGATGGAGAATATAAAGATAAGCGTCTTCAAGCGTCGGCGAAATTGATCGCGCCGCCCCATTAACGGGAGCCTCATCGGCAACAATTCTCAAACGTGTCCCTTCACTGGTTTTCACCGAACTGCCAATAATATATTTCTGCTTTGCTTCGACCAAATCATCACTTGATAAAACGACATCCCAGACTTTACCTTCAACTTTGCTTAATAGCTCTTCCGGCAAAAGATGAGTCAGCAGGCGGCCATCGTTAATAATAGCAATCGATGAAGCAGTCGCTTCAACATCGGAGACGATATGCGAAGAAAGGATAACAATCCTGTCTCCGGCTAATTCGCTGAGAAGATTTCGGAAACGAACCCGTTCCTCTGGATCAAGCCCGGCAGTTGGTTCATCAACAATTAACAATTTTGGATCATTCAGGAGCGCCTGTGCAATTCCGACCCGCTGACGCATCCCTCCCGAAAGGGAACCGAGCGATCGTTTGTCGGCAAAACTTAGGTTTACTATTTCCAGAAGTTTCTTAATCCTGATTTTCCCATTTTTGCCACCAATACCTCTGGCGGCGGCAAGATAGGTCAAAAATTCGACCGCATTAAGATTGGGGTAAACGCCAAAATCCTGCGGAAGATAACCGAGCGTTTTCCTAAGACCATTTGGGTCATTGGCGATATTAGTGCCATTCCAAAGGACATCTCCCTCGGTAGCCCTGGTAATTGTGGCCAGAATCTGCATCAGGGTAGATTTCCCAGCCCCATTGGGACCAAGTAATCCCAGAACCCCGCTTTTAATATTCAATGAAAAATCTTTAAGCCCCCAGATATCGCCCTTGTATCTTTTACTCAGATTATTAATTTCAAGATTCAATTAATACCCCATTCAATTTATATCAATTTCATACAAGCTTAATTAAATTGACGAAGAAGATCCGAATATGTTGCAGAATCAGAATTTATTAATAGAATTGGAGCAAAATAGACGTTATTTGTCCAAATGCCCTTTTATCAATTCTTTCGCCTTGAGAAGCGCCAATCCGCGGTGGGAGACTTTGTTTTTTTCGTCGAGAGTCATCTCGGCAAAGGTTTTCCCCAATGGCGGATAATAAAAAACCGGGTCATAGCCGAAACCGGATTCACCCTGCTTTGATTTTGTAATTATGCCGTCGGCTCTCCCCTCGACAGTTTCCACTTCGCCTTTTGACCAGGTGATGGCAATCACTGTTCGGAAAGATGCGCCGCGTCGTTCGGTTGAGATATTTTTTAGCTCATCAAGCATCTTATTGCAGTTATCTTCATAAGAGCATCCGGGGCCGGCGTATCGTGCCGAATAAACGCCCGGTTGACCGCCGAGTGCATCGACCTCAAGTCCGGTATCATCGGCTAATGCGGCCAGTCCGGTAAATTCGTTGATTGCGTTTGATTTGAGAATTGCGTTTTCTTCAAGAGTGGTACCGGTTTCATCGACATCCGGCATCTCCGGGAAATCCTCGAAGGTTTTGATCTCAACCGGGAGGTCTCCGAGCAGATTTTTTATCTCTCGGATTTTATCTTTGTTGTGTGTCGCTAATACTATTTGCATGCTATTTCTCTTTTTTGTCTTTATTGTAGGTCAAGCCTCTTCGAGGCTTGACTGTCAAATCTCTGGAGAGATTTGACCTACTTTTATTCACCATACTCCTTATCAAAATACAATTCTTCTCTGACGCTCCAATCCTTACTATAATAACCATCTTTATAATACTCTTGCAATGATGAATTATTGTAATCAAAGGGATTCTTGGTAATTCCATGCTTGACCGGGTTGTAATGAATATAGTCTAAGTGGTGATTCAAATCTTCCTGATTTCGGATTATATGATCCCAGAATCGATTTTGCCAAACGCGGCCCGGGCCAAATTTATTTCGAAAGCGACGCGAATATTTGATTTTAAATGCATGAATAATTTGTGAAATTGAATGATTACCACAATTAATAATTGCATGAAAGTGGTCGGGCATTATAACCCAAGCGTAAGGTTTTATATCATCCCAACATTTCCAAAATAGACTAGTATCTTTATGTAATATTTTTCTTCGTTGGTAGGTAACGATAGTGATAAAATAATCTCTATCCTTAAAATTATATCTTCGAAGAGTTTTCATATTATATTGTCGGGTTTCTTGTCCTTTCAGGACTGCGGAACCCGACCTACTTTTTTGGTCGATAATATTGTAGGTCGGGTTCTGAATCGAGTTCGTTTTAGCGAACGAGATGAAAAACCCGACATTTTATTTAGAATAATATTTATTATAAAAAACCTACCATATTTTTCCACAACAAAAAAAGGCCTGATGAAAAATCAGGCCTTTTTACTTTGCACTTACCCCACTAGTCCACTCAATCTTTTATTCTTCTATTTCGACATATTTCAGCGCCGCTTCCGGGCAGAATCTGGCACAAACCGGATCACCCTGACAGAGATCGCATTTGACAATATCATTTTGACCTATATCAACCAATGCACAGCCAAACGGGCAG
>JAQBFG010000097.1:0-18178 GCA_032123495.1 Candidatus Zixiibacteriota bacterium
GCATTATTATGAATCGAAACAAACAGATCGGCATCAACTGAATTGGCTATTTTGGGTCTGTCATAAAGGGGCAAAGCTGACATATTTTCACGAGTCATTATAACAATAGCACCTTTTTTTTCCAATTCCTTTTTCAATTGAAGCGCAATATTAAGGTTGGCTTCGGCTTCGGTCAATCGCGTTGGCCCAACTGCTCCGGGATCAGGTGAATGCCCAGGATCAATAACTATCTTTTTATTCCTAAGTTTACTAACATCATTAGGCGGTTTATTAAACAAACACTTTAATGTATTTCCTTCGTAATAAATATCATATCCCCAGATTGGAGCTTTAAATTGAAAATCTAATTGATAAATATCAGGTTCCGGCTGTGACCATCTGATGTAATCTATGTTATTATCCTCAAAATCGTACCGTATCCAATCAGTGTCAGAATTTGCCCCATATATTCGAAGCCTGGCTGAGTATCGATCCTGTTCTTCCAACTGAAAGGGATGTTTTTCAGAAAGCGGGATTTCAATTAAATGCTGTTCCGAATCTGAGAAGGTTCTAATAGCGCGAACAAACGATTTTTCGGGTAGGTTACCCGCTTCAAGAAAACGAATCGAGCGGCTCTGAATCCAGCCAAACTGAGTCTGCGATAATTTTAATTTGATCCAGTCGGCCTCCCGGCCAACCGCCAAAGCTTTGACCCCTTTTGGCTGGAAGATTGACAGATAACCGCGACGTGGTCCGACTCTGATTATTGAAACCGAATCGATTAACTCAACCATCCGGGGATAGCTATCTGGATTTATTTTTATATAATATGATGAGCTATCAACGATTGTTTTATCACAGGATTTCAGCAGCTTCAAATAGTCAAAATCAAGTAGTTCTGCCGGAGTATCTAATAATTTATCATATAACTCTTTTTTCCCCGGCCCTTTGACAAAATATTTGATTCGGGTTGAATCTGGAAGTTTTTCAAATCCGATATCATAAAATCCTCGATAAAATCCCTTGATTTTCAATGAATCGGGCACCGCTCCAACACCAAATACCGTCTCCCCCCAATATGCCTGCGATTGGGGCGCTATTTCGGCCATTGGGATCGAATCAATTAATCCGTGAATAGAAAACCATGCTTTACATGACGGTGTAGCCTGAAATTCAACGACAAGCCTGTCACCGGTTGCTAATACCAGATTGAAGCTTGAATCTTTCATATCAACTATTTGAAGACTTTCATAATTTAATGATTCTCTTGGTTTGGGAACTTTAACCGGCCAAGTTAACCGAACGGTATCTTTCCATTTCATACTGGAAAAGGGGTGTTCAAATGGCGGCACTGCCTCTAAATTAAACTCAAAGTTCCCCGGCTTAATCGGCAAAAAGGCCAGAAAACCACCATTTTGATGAACTGGAACAGGAATGCCATTGATAAATAAATTATAAGGTCCCTGTATGGAACCTAAAATAAACGTGGAATCAACTGCTCCGATTGTCGCATTCTTTTTCGGATAAACAATATCTATTTGTGGAGATTGCCCCACTGCAGAATTGGTCCATCCAATTAGAAATAAAACTAAACCGATCCAAAAAATATTATACTTTAAGATACTGTTTTTCAATCTTAGGCCCGCCAATAATATTACTGTCCACAGATATATTTTCCATATCATACTTTATATCGGAACTTATATCATTTTTCAACAGGATTGGACCGTCAAGATCAAAATAATCGGCCATTGATGACAAATAAACTGCCTGCGAAATTCCAATCGAACTTTCAACCATACAACCAAGCATCACTTTGATTTTATCTTTTCTCGCTTGCCGACAAATATCTTTGGCGACGATAATACCTCCTGATTTGGACAGTTTAACATTGATGCCGTCAACAAAATCAGCAACTTTGTAATAATTATTTAGATTATTTAAACCTTCGTCAACAAAAAGCAAAACTTTTCCGGAATTCCTTATATGTTTCCATTCTTTAATAAATTCAATCGATGTCGGCTGTTCGACTATTTCAACACCAGCCTTATTCAAATAGAAAATCATCTTCTCAGCTTTTTCAATCGACCAACCTCCGTTAGCATCAACGCGAATAACTTTTCCGGTTATATTTTTCAAACCATCCACAACTTCTTCATCGCCTTCAAAACCAAGTTTAATTTTGACGATTGGGTAAGGAGACAATTTTATTTCCTCCAACATCGTCTCGGGGTCAGAGATGCAGACTGTGACCGAACTATTTATTTTTATCGGTTCAGGAAGTTTTACAATATCCCACGGAAATTTATTGCTATCAGACGATATCTTATGAATTACTGCCGCTATCAGAGCCGATTTGGAGATGGAGTTAATAGCCAGACTATCCAGATCGATCAAATCGGCAAACGTCGGTTTTTCTATTGAAATTAAATGTGCAATACCGTTATCAATATCAAGTGTTATCTGTTTTTCATCGGGGCCATAAAAAACCGATCCGGCCGCCTCGCCAAAATTTCTATTATCGATTGACACAAAGCTGTTTCTTTTACTCTCTGCCGAACCGCACGAAACAGTAAAATCTTTTTTCAGTGGCAGATCTAAAATAAATCTTCTAATATTTATGGAAGTACCCTCCGAGCACCCAGAAATGTTTCATGCAGGTCTTTTCTGAAATTCATATCCTCTGGATTTAAGGAATTTATCGCCACGCCGCCCTCACCTAAAGAGGCATGAATAAACTTATCTTTGCCAATTGCAATCGCCACATGCCCATTGAAGAACAGCAAATCGGCCGGTTTGATTTTATCAACTGCTATCTTCTGCCCAAAATTAAATTGATCACGGCTATCTCGTGAAAGTTCAATATTAAATGTTCTATATATTGTTCTGACAAAACCGGAACAGTCAAAACCAAACGGACCGATTCCACCCCAGAGATAAGGAACTCCTAAAAATCTTTTAGCCTCTTTTATTATTTCAGCCGGTTTAATAATTTTTGGTCTGGCTGCCAATTTCAGATTGTTATTCGATAATCTAAAACTGTTTCCATCGGGATCTTTTGAAATAGAATAATTACTCTGCTTTCTTAAACTTGATATTTTTGTACCATAAAATAGAAATTCCGGCAAAGAAGTTGTGCTACTATTTGCATTACTGATTTTTGCTGTTTCTTCTTTTACTCTATATTTTAGTGTTAACAAATAGCTCTTTAGTTTTGTCTCTGATACTGTCTTCACGGCATTTTCGCTGACCCATCCAAAATAACCATCAGGTTGGATTACCCGGTAGTATCCGTTTTGGAATTTCCCAATCTTAACCGGTTCATTAAATAATAGCTGACTTTTTCGCTCAGAATGGAACTCCGGTCTAGCTCGAAGATCGGTGATATTCTTTATTATAATTCCATGTTTCATATTTATAATTAATACTCCTTAAATCGAGATTTCAAACATAAAAAAACCGGATGATTTCAGAATCCTGAAACATCCGGCTTATCATTTCAAATAATACAAAAATTATTTCATAATATCGCCAAAACAGGTTTTAATCTTGGCCAGCGCCTTTTCAATATTTTCCACCGAATTGGCATAAGAGAATCTGAGATAACCTTCGCCAAACTTTCCAAATGAAGTTCCGGCCAAAGCGGCAACACCATAAGTTTCAAGCAGAAGAGTCTCCATCTCCTTCGATTTCTTCCCAGAGGCTTTGATATTGGGGAACACATAAAAAGCGCCAATGGGCTTCTTGCAGGTGATCCCATTTATGCTATTGAGACCATCAACAATAATATCACGTCTTTTCTTAAATTCCGCTACCATATTCTCAGAATCTGCCTGCGGTCCGGTTAATGCGGCGCCAGCAGCGATCTGAGTAAATGCTGAGGTGCAGGAATTGCAATTCGTCGCCAAACGAGCAACATGTCCAGCCAAAGTCTCTTGCATCACACCATATCCAATTCGCCATCCGGTCATTGCGTAGGTTTTCGACATACCGTCAAGAATGATCGTTCTTTCCACCATTCCCGGAAACTGCGTAATTGATTCAAATTTGCCTTCATAGATAATCCGCGAATAAATTTCATCTGATAGAACCCATAGATCATTATCAACCGCTATTTTTGCGATCCGTTCAAGATCACCCTTTGTCAAAGATCCACCGGTTGGATTCTGAGGCGAATTGATAATTAACAGTTTTGTTTTTGGTGTCACCAAAGATTCCAACTCATCCACGTCGAGACGAAAATCATTCTCTTCTTTTAATGGAATCGGCACTGGTTTGGCACCGACAAAATTAATCAATGACTCATAAATTGGGAATCCGGGATTGGGATAGATTACTTCATCATCTTTGTCAACCAACGCAAAGATAACGTAAAACATCACCGGTTTTCCACCTGGAACAATCACGACCTGATTAAGATTGGTATTGATTCCACGCGTTGCATTTATTTCATCAGAGATAATTTTTCTGACTTCAGGATATCCTGCAGATGGGTTATAGTGAGTATAACCATCTTTTATTGCCTGGATTGCAGCATCACAAATATATTTCGGCGTATCAAAATCAGGTTCGCCGATTTCAAGATGGATAACCTCTTTTCCTTCCGCCTGAAGTTGTTTGGCACGAGCCAGTACCTCAAAAGCGGTTTCGGTTCCCAGCCGTTTCATTCGCTCGGCAAATTTCATTTTTCCTCCCAACAACGATCAGCTATATCTGATTTGTTATTTCAGTTTAAGTAAACTCTTCGCTTTTACGACAATAAATTCGGCGGCCAATTCAAATTCTTTGACCAGTTGCCAGGGTAATCCTGATTCACCAAATCTATCCTGAACACCAATCATACCAAACGGAATCTTCTTTTCAGTGCTACCAGTGGCGATAATTCCCGCTATTTGGTTGCCTAACCCACCAACCTGATGCTCCTCGGCAGTAATAATACTCTTGGTTTCAGCAGCAGCATTCAGAATAGCAACACGATCCAGCGGTTTCATTGTATGCATATTGATAACTCTGGTCTCGATATTATAATCTGTTTTAAGAATCCATGCCGCCCTGAGCGATTCAGCAAGTTCCGGCCCATTAGAAATAATTGTCAAATCTTCGCTTTCAGATTTGTATTCGTTCGAGAATTTGACTTCAAAAGCATCTTTGAACATTGGCTGTTCACCGCGGAACCTGAAAACATTAGCAGTACCGAATTTGAATGGTGTTTTTTCATCGGTTACAATCGGAGTCGCCTCACGCGCGAACCGGATATATTTTGGTCCGACAATATCAAACAGCATCGCCTTCATCATCCGTTTGGTCTCAACCGAATCAACCGGGCAACCAACATTCATATTTGGCAATCCGCACATCTGGAAAAGCGATTCCAGTTCCTGATGGGTTGCACCATCGGGACCAACTGAAACGCCGCCATGCGCGCCAACAATGATCACATTGGCATCGTTATAACATACCGAAACACGGAGCTGATCCAGATTACGGGCAGACGAAAAGACACCATAAGTACCAAAAACCGGTATTTTTCCTTCTTTGGCCAATCCGGCGGCGACCGTGGTACCACCCTGCTCGGCAATACCAACTGAGATCCAGCGATCTTTTCGTTCCGGGTGATTTTTATAAAATTCAGAAATGGTAATAGATCCTGAAATATCAGCACCGATACAAACGATCCGTTCGTCATCGCCATATTCATCAAGCGCGCGTCCCATACCTTTTCTGGTCGGATCCATTTCGGTTTTCATAACGTCCTGCGTGTTCCACCAGAAATCGCGTGAGAATTTTGGCATCTTGTCGGCCAATTTCTTTTCAACCTTTTCAAAATGATCAGTGCCATATTTAAAGTAGGCATCAAGATCAAATGTGTTGGAAAGACCTAGCTCTGCAAGCGCTTTGATCATTTCATCATATTTCGGCGGCTTGCCATGCCAGCCAACTTGATCTTCCATAAAGCTGACCCCTTTGCCTTTAATAGTATTGGCTATAATAAGGGTCGGCTTTTCAGTGGCCTTGCCAGCTTTATCAAAAGCGGCAACGATCTCTTCCATATTGTGACCGTCGATTTCAATAACATCCCAGCCGAATGCTTTATATTTATCAGCGATAGGATCAATACACTGAACATCTTTGGTCCAACCGTCGATTTGCAGACGATTCAAATCAAGGATAGTGATCAGATTATTGAGTTTGAAATTGCCCGCTTCCATAATCGCTTCCCACATTGAGCCTTCCTGTTGCTCACCATCAGAAGAGATGACATAAACCTTATAGTCTTTTTTATCCAGCTTGGCTGCTAGTGCAACACCAACGGCAACTGATAGTCCCTGACCAAGCGAACCGGATGAGATCTCAATTCCCGGCAGTTCTTTCCTATGAGGATGTCCCTGCAGTGGTGAACCAAGCATTCTCAATTTCGCCGTTTCCTTTTCCGGAAAATAACCGGAAATAGCGAGAGAAACATAAAGCGCCGGTGCTTTGTGGCCTGCCGAGAAAATAATTCTGTCACGATCAACCCATTCTGCATTTTTGGGATCATGTTTAGCAACTTTTAAATAAAGTGCCGACAAAATATCAAACATCGATAGGGTTCCGCCGGAGTGCCCGGACTTTGCCGAACAAAGCGAAATCAAATCCAAACCGCGCATATAATTAGCGCGTTCTTTTAACTCATCTATGGAGTATTCTTTGAGAATCTTACCTGATTTAGAATCAAGGAGTGGCATTATACCTCCTGTTATCAATTTGTAACCAATTAATATTTTCGTGAAATAAACCAGATTAAAAGAGGTTGTCAACCCCTTTTAGACAAACCAGCGATGATATTTTCTACTTTTTTTTCGAGAATTTTGAGAGTCGTATTATTGGTTAAAATATAATCTGATCGTTTGTATAATTCCGGCAATTTTAGTTGGGATTTTGTCCGGGCCCTTACATCGTTATCAGTATAACCTCTCGATTTGAGACGCTGGGCCCTTTTTCTTCGATTTGTGGCAATCAGAATAGTATTATCAACTTTTTTGTCCCAATCCCAGTAAATTAACAGAGCAGCATCAATAATAACAAGATCATGTTTTTCGATTGCTTTTTTCACCTGGGCTGAAAGCTCTTTAAGTAATGCCGGATGAACAATTTTATTAAGTTTTTCCTTATTCTTTTCCGAGGAAAATGCGAGTTGACCGAGTAGTTTTCGATTCAATTGACCCGATTTAGATATAATTTCTTCTCCAAAAACCTTAACAAGTTTTCGGAGAATAGATTTGTTGTTTTCCACAACATCTTTGCCAATTTTATCTGCCGAGATAACAAAAGCTCCATTTTTCTCAAAAATGCGAGCGACTTCGCTTTTACCCGATCCAATCAAACCTGTCAAACCAATCAGCATATTAATCTCTACTTTGCCTCCAGCCAGCTAGGCCCGATTCCCATATCAGCGACAATCGGGACTTTTAATTTCAGCGCTTTTTCCATCCCAACTCGAACAATTTTCTGCAACTCTTCAGATTCTTTTTTATACATATCAAAGACCAATTCATCATGCACCTGAAGAGTCATTTTAGATTTTAAATTCGCCATATTATTATGAATATTTATCATCGCAATTTTAATCATATCGGCGGCGGTTCCCTGAATCGGCGTGTTGATCGCAATCCGCTCGGCAAACTGACGCATCTGATAGTTTTTAGAATTTATCTCCGGCAGATATCTGATTCGATTTAGAAGTGTTTTGACATACCCTTTTTCACGGGCAAATTTAATCGATTCATCCATATAAGTTTTTATTCCGGGGTATCGCTCCAGGTAAGTATCAATAAAATCTTTTGATTCCCCTAAATTAAGTTCTGTCTGCTGGGATAAACCGTACGCCGAAACGCCATAAATAATTGCAAAATTGGCAGTTTTGGCAGCACGACGCATCTCCGGTGAGACATTATTTATATCGGCACCATAAACTTCAGCCGCGGTGCGGGAATGAATATCTTCATTATTTTTGAAGGCAGCGATCAAGGTTTTATCATTAGTTATATGAGCCAGAATTCTTAGTTCAATCTGGGAATAATCGGCTACCAGCAATTCATAATTTTTGTCACGAGGTACAAACGCTTTCCTTATCTGTCTCCCAATCTCGGTTCTTATTGGAATATTCTGAAGATTCGGTTCGGTTGACGACAACCGCCCGGTCGCCGCAATCGTTTGATTAAACGATGTATGCACCCGCCCGGTTTCTTTATTAATCAATTTGGGGATCGCATCGATATAGGTACTTTTCAGCTTTGTTAACTGCCGATATTCAAGAATCAATTTTGGCAGCGCATGAATCTCTGCCAACTCCTCCAGGACTTTCACATCGGTTGAATATCCGGTCTTTTTGGTGGTTTTGCTTTTTGTCGGAAGTTTTAATTTCTCAAATAGAATTTTGGCAAGCTGCTGTGTCGAATTAATATTAAATTCCTGACTGGCTTCAGAATAAATATCATTTGTTAACTTATGAAGCTGTCCTTCCATATCGAGCGACATTTTTCCAAGATAATTCGCATCGACCTTAACCCCCTCCTCTTCTAATGATGCCAGTACTTTGACAAGCGGAAGTTCTATGTTGTAATATAGATTCTGAAGATTTAACTCATCAATTTGAGGAGCCAAAACACCGCGCAAACGATAAGTATAATCGGCATCCTCGGCGGCATAAAAAACAGCAGTGTCGACATCGACCGTATTAAAGGTCGTTTGTTTGGCACCCTTCCCGATCAAATCTGATATCGGCTGCATCCGATAATTGAAATATTCAAAGGCAAGACTATCAAGTCCATGTCTCCGACCAGAGGGGCTTATAACATACGAGGCAAGCATCGTATCAAACGATATTGGGTCAATATCATATCCGGCCCGATGGAAGACCTCCAGATCATATTTAATATTTTGTCCGATTTTCTGAATCTTTTTATCTGTTAATAGTTCAGATATCAGTTGGGATGCTTCTTGTTGTGGCAGATTCCGTTTTGTATCATCGTGTCCGATCGGCAAGTAAAATGCTCTTCCCGGTTTTGCGCAAAATGAGATACCAACTAAGTCCGCTTCAAGAGTATTCAGTGATGTCGTCTCGGTATCAACCGCGATCTCTTTAACATTTTCAAATTCACCTAGCATCTCTTTTAATTTTGGAATAGTGTCGACACAAATATATTCCACATCTTTGGCTGCTTTCTGTTGCACCGGATCGCCTTCGCCGAGTTTCAAATCAAGGTGTCCCGATTGTTGGGCCAACTCGTCAAGCAATCCTTTGAATTCCAATTCCAGAAATAGTTTTTTGGCCTTTTCAAAGTCCGGCTTTTCACTTTTTAACGATTCCAGACTGTCCGACAGTGACACATTGGTATCAATTGTAACAAGCTGGCGTGACAATAGCGCCTTATCTTTATTTTCTTCGACTTTCTTACGAGTTCCTTTCGCTTTTATTTTCTCAGCCGATTCCAAAATATTGTCGAAACTGCCGAATTCCTTAAGCAAATTGAGCGCAGTTTTGGGACCGATACCGGGGATACCGGGAACATGATCGGAAGCATCACCCATCAGCGCCAGCATATCAATTACTTTTTCCGGAAGCACGCCAAATTTTTCCTCAACACCTTTGGCATCAAGTTTCACCGTCGGTTTTGTCGCATTACCCGGATTATGAATTTTAACGTGATCCGAAACCAACTGAAACATATCTTTATCGCCACTGACGATCCAGACATTCATCCCTTTTTCTTCACCCAAACGAGCATAGGTACCGATAATATCATCAGCCTCAAATCCTTCTTTCTCCAAAGCAACCAGATTAAGCGCCTCAACCGCCTCTCTGATTCGGGGCAGTTGTTCTACTAAATCATCAGGCATTTTTGCCCGCGTCGATTTGTATTCGGAGTACATCTTGTGTCTGAAAGTCGGGGCCTTGGTGTCAAAGACAACGGCGATATAATCAGGTTTTTCATCTTTTAATATTTTCATTATAGAATACAGAAAACCATAAGTGGCCGAGGTATTCTCACCCTTTGAATTTATTAAAGGATTTCGAATGAAAGCGAAATAGGCTCTGTAGAATATTGCTGAACCATCTATTAAATACAGCGATTTATCTTTCACTTATAAAGTCCTTTTTCATGAATATACTGCCCGACCGAATCCGGCAGCAGTCCTTCAATAGATCTATTTTCCTTTAGCAATTGGCGGATACCTGTCGATGAAACATCAGTTTGAGGCATGTCGAAATGTTCAATTTTACTTTGCCAAACCGAATTATTATATTTTTCATTATATCCGGGACGTCCGCCAACAATTATTTTTACCTGCTTGATTATTTCCGCAGGCTTATACCAACTGTCAAAGATAGCTATATTGTCTGCACCTAATATTAGATACCAGTCTGTGTTTGAATAGTTATTCTTTAAATGCTTAATCAATGTGAGAGTGTAACCAGGTCCACCAATATCTTCTTCAATTCTGCTTAAACAATAGCGATTATTGCCACTAATTGCCAACGCGGTCATATTTATTCGGTCTTCAAAAGCGGCTATTGGTTTAAAGCTGCGATGCGGCGGATCATAGCTGGGCACAAAGAGTACCCCATCCAATTTATTCCCATTAAGAGCTGATTCGGCGAGTATTAAATGACCATTGTGGATCGGGTCAAAGGCACCGCCCATTATCCCCCATTTCCCGCCATCATTTGGATTAGCCTGCAGCATTTTCCGGATTTAATTTATCAGACATCTTGCCAAGATACTGCCGAGTTTTTTCAATCAACTCATCATCGGGATATAGATTTAAGAAGCTGTCAAATTTTATTTTTGATTCAGTATAATTTTTTTGTTTGTAAAACGACTCGGCTATTTTAAACAATGCTTTGGAGGCATATTCGGTGTCAGTATACTCGTCGATTACTTTCTGGAAGTACACTCTTGATGCCTCATAACTGTAAATCTTGAAATATGTAACGCCATTTTCAAATTCCTTGCGGGCCAGTTTCGTTCGCGCCTCCAGAATTGATGCTTGAGCATCAGCTTTAAGTGGGGAATCGGGGTTGTCGATAATAAAATCTTCCATCGCCACAATCGACCTCTTTAGATCTTCCTGATCAAGAGAATAATGTTTTGGTGAGTTTTTCATATAGCATTCGCCGACCATATATTGCGCATCATCGGTAAAAGCCGAGCGCGGGTAATTTGCCAGCAACCTGTTAAACTCCACTGCCGCCAATTCATATTCTTTGTTACCATAATAGGAATGGGCAAGATAATATTGGGCCGTATCAACAACGGTGGCTCCGGGAAAGTTAAATATCACTCTCTGAAATGCATCAATGGAATTAAAGAATTTGCCCTTATCATATTCGCCTTTTGCCAATAGAAACTGTTCATCGACAGTGCTAACCATTTTTGTTTTATTGGAAGTGCAGCCAGATATCATAAGCAGCGCCATAATTCCTAAAATAAGTAATCGTGTTTTCATTAGATTTTGTATTGCTCCTTCAGCATTTCGTAGTTGCCCATTACTTTGTTCAAATAAGATTTTGGTAACGGTTTATTAAGTCTCATTCTTGAACGCAACGCAGTTTCTCCCAGATTATATGATATGACCGCTTTGTGAACATCCTTAAATTTTAACATCATTTCAAACAGATGAAGTGAACCAAGTTGGATATTCAATTCCGGTTCAAATAAGGTCCCATTTGCTTCCCAGTCAACCCCGGCTTTATCAGCCAGGCTTCTCCCCACAAAAGGACGAATCTGCATTAAACCTTGCGCCCCCACCGATGATACCTGTCCCCTTTTAAAAGATGATTCGGTGAGTATCAAAGCAATCAGAAAAAGCGGATCATAATCATACTTATCGCACTCAGACGAAATAACATTGGCCAGTTCAACCTTTTCCTCTTCGGTGAAACCTATCTGAAAATCCTCTATCACCTGCAAAATTTGAACCTTTTCCTCCAGATCCAAAATCCGTTTCTGCTGATAATCAATCTGTTTTTCGAGTTGGAATTTATCATCTACCAGATAAATAATTAGTGCCGATTGCATGAAATAAATCAGAACAAACAACAAGGCTATCGGCTTCGATAGAAAAATCCCCATTTTGTCAAATCTGTTCATAACTCACCTTTCAATCGGCTCAGCGATAAGATCGTAACCATCGGCGGCCTTAATTTTCACATCGATAATATCGCCGACCTTCAACTTATTGCCCTTGATTTCGATAATTTGGTCAATATCAGGACAATCGCCAACCGATCTCCCCTCAGCCAAATCTAAGTTTCTAACCTGGTCAATAATAACCTTTTGGTTACTGTCAATCAAGGTAATATTTTTTTCAAAAGCAATTCTTTGCTGTAAAAGCATCAACTCATCCAAACGAGATTCAACCACTTTATCTGGAAACAGGTCTATCAGCTTGTTTGCCGAGGTTCCTTCCTCGCTGGAGTATTTGAAAACTCCCAAACGGTCAAATTCGAAATCTTCAATAAATTTATAAAGTTCCTGATATTCTATATCAGTTTCACCCGGAAAACCGGTAATAAAAGTTGTCCTGATAATATTGTTCGGCGATAGCTTGCGGATTTTATCCAAAATCTTTTCAATACTATTACGATCGGTTTTTCTATTCATCGCTTTTAAGATGCCATCGTTTATGTGCTGTAGCGGAATATCAAAATACCCAAGCGTCTTCTCCGAATCAGTCATATATTCAATCAATGTTTCTGTGACCGACTCTGGATGCAAATACATCAGACGAATCCATTCGATTCCATCAAGAGTTTCCAACTCCTTAAGCAGATCTATAATAGAAGTCCCATAATTCAAAACACGGCCGTACCCAGTCCCCACTTGAGAAACAATAATCAACTCCTTCTTGCCATTTGCAGCAAGCATTTTGGCTTCCGATAAAATATCCTCAATAGGCCGCGAACGGTATTTCCCTCGGATATTCGGAATAGCACAATAACTGCAAAAACGATCACAGCCATCGGCAATTTTTAGATATTCATATGGAAAGGTATCATCCACAAATCGCGGCAAACCACTTATATAATTCAGTTCGTTGCGGACATTATCGGTAACAGAAAATACATTGGACAAATTATTATCAATGGCACTGACTAAATCATCGATCCGGCCCAAACCAAAGATTCCATCCACATTTTTGATTTCATCTTTCAGTTCCTTGCCATATCGCTGCGATAAACATCCGGTAACATAAAGCCGTTTGATCTGCCTATCCTCTTTAAGTTTCTCATAATGAAGAATTTCATTAATAGATTCTTCCTTCGCCGGTAAAATAAAACCGCACGTATTAACTATGATAACTTCAGCGTTTTCCTCGTCGCTTCGCTCATGTCCGGCATTGATCAATTTACCGGTGATAAAATCACCATCAACATCATTTTTGGGACAGCCGAGCTTTTTTAGGAAAAATTTCATTTGGTTTTCAGGCCTATGGAAGTGAGATGACCTCGACCGAATCAGGCAGGTTTAAATTAAACAGATTTTCTTCGATTTTGTCTTCGTAAAATTCTTCTGTAATATAAACAGAATTCAGATCTTCGTTCAAATCAAAATACTCAATCTTTGAGATTTGAGGAATTTTATTTTTTAGATGAACAGTCATACTATCTGGAAGTGCCTCATCGGAATTGTCTAATTTAATTAATTTATATATTAAATCTTTCTTTACGATTGTACTTTTATAGAATGAATCCAAATCCTTAAAGAAAGCGAGCCGATTGTCGGCTATTTCTCCATCCAACAGCTCTCTTTTTGTCGCTTGATTATTCTCAGCCGAATATTCCCAATTTATCTTGCCGTCGTTTAAATAGATATCACTACCCAACTCGGCCCGGTAACGGCCATCTTTGGCCAAAACTATCTGTCCGGCCAGACTGTCTATTTCATCAAATATGTTTGATTCAATAGTAATTAAGACGCCAAAACGGACAACTAACGCCGAACTAATTCTGTTTTTTATCATAGTAAATTGATCAGCGGAATAAGCAGTTGAACCAATCAGGCAAAATAGTCCCATAATTAAAAGACTTTTAAGTTTATTTCTCATAATCGATTATACGCCAGACAACGGCGCTCAGTTCCGTCCGGTTAATGAACGTGAGGCAAGAAGTTCATCCAGATAGGCGCGGTCAACAAGAACCTCACGAGCTTTACTGCCATCATAGGCTGATACGATCTTGGCCTCTTCAAGTTTATCAATCAATCGCGCCGCCCGTTGATAACCAATACCAAGCTTTCTTTGCAGCAATGACACCGAACCCTGCTTGTGTTGAATAACGGTATTAGCCGCTTCGATAAATATCGGATCACTAAGATCGATGGCATCCCTGGCTTCCTCTTTCTTCTGCTGGGCCTCATCAGGAACGATTTCTTCTTCAGGAATTTGCGCCAACATAAATTTGACCAAACGTTCAGTTTCGGCGCTTGAGATAAACGCCCCATGTAATCTGATTGGTTCCGGTTGGCCCGGCTGTAAAAAGAGCATATCACCATTACCTAGAAGTTTTTCCGCCCCATTGCCATCAAGAATGGTACGCGAATCAATTTTAGTCGCCACCTGGAAGGCGATACGGGCCGAGAAGTTTGCCTTAATCAGACCGGTGATAACATCAACCGATGGTCTCTGGGTCGCCAGTATCAGATGAATGCCAACCGCTCGCGCCATCTGTGCCAACCGGGTAATCAACATCTCTATGCGCGATGATGATGCCGCCATCATCATGTCGGCCAACTCATCAATGATTATCACAATATAAGGCAATTTTTCTTCATTCTTTTTCTGCTTGGCATTAAAATCCTGAATACTGCGAACAGCCACTCCGGCCAATTTTTTATATCTGTTTTCCATTTCTACCACGGCGTCAGATAAAACCTTCTCAGCCCTCTTGGCATTAGTTACAACCGGTCGGCCCAGATGCGGAATCCCGGCATAAACCGACAGCTCAAGCATTTTTGGATCGATAAATATCAGCTTGATTTCGTCAGGGTGAAGTCGATAAAGAAGCGATGTTATAATAGCATTGATACAGACCGATTTTCCCGCACCGGTCGCCCCGGCAATAAGCAGATGAGGCATTTTTGTCAAGTCGGTCACAAACGGTTTACCGGAAATTGTTTTACCCAATGCCAATGGGAGCTTATGTCGCCGATCAGGATATACATCCGATGATAAGATCTCTTTTAGATAGACCATCTTTGCCTGACGATTCGGTATTTCAATACCGATCAATGCCTTACCGGGGATTGGTGCTACAATCCTGATTCTTTTTGCCTTCAATGCCAAAGCCAGATCATCGGAGAGATTTATTATCTTGTTTATTTTTACTCCGGCGGCCGGTTTGAACTCATATCGTGTGATAATCGGGCCGGGATGTTTATCTATTTGTCCGTCAATGGTTATGTCAAATGTCTCAAGTGTTTCTTTAAGAGCGCGGGCGGTAAATGCCAACTCATCCGGGTTAACAGAGATGCCGCCATCCGGATTATCCTCTAATAAATCGAGCCCTGGAAAATCATAATCCAAAGTTGTCTGACCAATCGCTGCCGGCTTTTGGGAAGTTTTCCTTCTGATTGTCACTTTCTTTTTTGATGTATCCGAGTCAGAAGAATCGTCCTCGTCATCAAGCTCAAGTTCGGTATTGACCGTAGGAGCCTCAGGTTTTGGTAAGAGAGCCGTTTCATCGTCATCAGGGATATTATATTTTTCGGCCAGCTTTCTTTCTTTACGTTCTTTTAATTTCGATGGCAGGGCTCCAAAAAGCCGACCAAACGAAGAAAAGGCCTCAGCGATCGCGCGACCAGCGGTGCCGAATCCAATCTTTCCGGGACGATCCCAAATTATATTATGAAGACCAAAATAATGGCCAAGTAAAGCGAGCCAGACAAGAATTCCCCCGCCTAATATTAAAAATGAGCCGGTTACGCCTACAACCTTCATCAATGGAAAGGTAAGATAAAAGAAAATATAGCCGCCATACGCTCTGAAATGATCAATGGCATATTCAAACGAAGACAACAAAGAAACGTTTAAAATCATTGTGGTCAGAATGGAAACCGAAAATATACCCCAAAATGGTAACATCAGTTTCTTTCTCCAGCCAAAATCGAGGATAGAAAAAGAAACCAGCATTATCAAAAATGGGATAAAAAACGAGATCCAACCGAAGAAGAAAAACAAGATATACGAGGTAAAAGCGCCAACTATCCCAACTTGATTGTCAAAATTGATTTCAAATGGATTATCCTGATCGACAATCCGACGATCATCATATCCTGAATGGGTAGCCAGAGAAACGATCAAAAGCAGCGATAAAACAATCAGAAGAATGCCAAGGATTCGCTTTTTTTTATCAGTATTATCTTTGTTCTTTCGTGAAGCCATTTTTAATCAAACATCTTTTAAAAGTGGTTGAAAATTATCTGCCGGTACCGGGTTAATCAAATAAAATAAGGCAGAGTCTAACTCTGCCTTATTATAAAAACATTTCGCTTCACACTACTTTTTGACAGCTTCTTTCAGTGATTTTCCGGCTTTAAAGTGAGGAACCTTAGTTGCCGGGATATTGATCTTGGCGCCGGTCTGCGGGTTACGGCCAACACGGGCTTTTCTCTTGGAGACTGAGAAGGTGCCAAATCCAACAAAGCTAACTTTATTGCCCTTCTTGAGGTTCTTAGTTACGTTTCCGATGAAGCTGTGTAATGCATCGGAGGCTTGACGCTTGTTAATTCCGGCGTCGGAGGCAATCATACCAATCATTTCTTCCTTAGTCATTCCGTTATTCCTTTACGGTTTAAGGTTAGTGGTTACTTCCTTTTTTGATAGAAAAACGGATTGTAAATCGGTTGTCAACAAAAATAATAAAGAATTATTTAATATTTTGCTGTATTATTGCGGGTTCAGAGACAATTTCGGCTGTCAGCCTTAGAAAAATGAGTTTCTGGTGCCAGATTCTGACTTTTCATACTTGATTTCCGGGATAGAAATAACATTTAGTCGGAATTGGAAACCTGCGTTTGATCCATCGATAACCCATGTAAACTGACCCTCCCAGCAATGCAGCTTCCGGCGAATTGTCATTGAGCGGGAGACAGTTTTTGCTCTGGTAAAGTCATAATATTGCCTGTAACCAATATTGAGATTTGGGGTAAGATTAACATTCAGGTTATAATTAACCGTATGGGTTTTTCGAAACGAACTTCCCCTGCCAGATTCATTGTAATGATGAGTTAATGAGAAACTCCAGCCCTGCTTAGAATCGCCCTGACTCATACTATTGGCAGGAAAATTCCCATTATCTTCTTCCGGTTGTTCATATTGACCCAAAATACCGCCGGTACTGAATGTGGTAGATAATGAAAAACTCAACAAATATGGCGACCACCAGCGCAGATTTTCAGTTCCCGGAATATATAGATCGTGACTCATATTCGCCGAAATCTTAATTTTCTTTAATAAGGAAGTCTGTGCGGATGTAGACAGACTGGAAAACTTTCTCCCGGTTGCCTCAAAATTATAGCCAAAAGAACTGTTAACGTTCAGAAGGTCTATCTTTTTTGAGCTTTCGCCAGATTTAACCTTGGCCTGAAACAATTGCCTCAATGAAAAGCTCATCGATTTTCTTTTGGTACTTCCTGAACCGGCACCAACATAGGTCATTTCATTTTCATGTCGTTTTAGCTCCGGAGCCCAGGAAAAACCGACCGAGGGTGTTAAAACATGCCTCAGCCCTTCCAACCCAAAGATTTTCGGGCTTATGGTCCCATACAGGTCGGTTGAGGCGTTAACTCCGGCACTATACTGATAACGACGATAGCCGGTTGCGGCATTAATATTTTGCGAATCGCTTTGATCGGTCTGAAAGATTTTGGCCCAAGTCTCAGTATAGCTAAATGAGGGATTCAGTTTAAAATAAGAAAATATCTTGAACGGTGCCGAGAGACTTGTCTTATGATTCGCCGTCATATATTCTTTTCGGCTTCGAAAACTTGTACTATCAATTGTAATTGTCGTATCGGTGCCAATAATATTTGTTGTCGTATCAACATTTGTAACTATTGTATGCCGCTGGCTGTAATTCCGAAAGCTAACTGAATAGCCCGACATGATGCCATGATACCACTTTCTTTGGCTCCTCCCTTCGCTGTCTTTAGGGGGG
>JAQBFG010000098.1:0-17938 GCA_032123495.1 Candidatus Zixiibacteriota bacterium
AAAATAGGACAGCTTTAAACAAAGCTGCCTATTTTTATGTACCAATTTTTATATTTTAAAATACAGAGAATTTCAGATATTTGTGTGGGTTCGCTTCGATATCGCCGACAAGATTTTCTATCCGAACGACCAGATTTTTTATCTCCTGATAAAGTTCATCATCGTTAACCATTGCCCCGGCAGTGCCCTGCCCCTGATTTATCTTGGATAAGATTGAATCAATCCGTCCGGTTGATGAATTAAGGTTGTCATACAGTTTCGGATCACCCAGCAATTTTCCGATGGTACCGGAATTGCTATTCGCTTTGGATGTAACATCGGCCAGGTCGGTCGAGATATTTTCCATAGCGCTGGTGATTCTCTCCTGATTTTTTTGCAACCCATCCATCAGGATCGTCATTGATGCAATCAAGCCGGTTAATTCAACATGAAGCTGGTCATTGGCCAATAGCTGGCCAAGGGTTCCCTCACCATCTTTCATTTTTTTTGTTATATCACAAAGATTTCCCATTACCTTGCGTGAACTGGTGACTAACTCTTCGCCTTCAGACATTATCGCCGCCAGACTACCGGTGGCATCGGTTTTTATGGCACCGTCTTCTGCTATTAGCGGATTCCCCAAAGTACCGGGAATGATTTCAACATACTTATCTCCCAGCATTCCAATTGTTCCCAGTTTTATGCTGGCGTCGATGGTAATCATATTGGTGACAGATTCTTTGACACGAAGTTTTAATTCTATTTGGCCGGCCGAATCGAGATTAACAAATGTTATTGAAGTTACATTACCGACCTCGACCCCCGCGATCCAAACCGGGGCTCCCTTAACCAGACCATTGACATTGTCAAAATAGGCAACATATCTAACTTTTTTATCAAAGATCGAGGTGCCGCTGCCGGAGAATGAGGCCCAGAGAAGAACAAATAAAGCGATTGTTATCAGAACACCAACTTTTATCTCACCCCATTTAACTTTTGTTGATCTTTTCATTTTATCCTCAATCTAAATAAACTCATTTTTTTGAACATTTGCAATAGAATCTCTGAAAGGTTTTAAGAATTCAACAATGCGGGAATCATCGGCCTGTCGTAATTGAGTAATATCACCGTCAAAAATACTTTTCCCCGAATCTATAACAATAAATTTATTGGCAACTTCAAAGGCATCTGCTATTTGATGAGTAACAATAATTGAAGTAACCTTCTTCAATTCTGTCAGTCGATTTATTAAGCTCAGAATAGTACTTGTCATACTTGGATCAAGTCCGGTAGTCGGTTCATCGTAAAGCATAATCTTGGGATCGGTTGACAGAAGCGCTCGTCCGATAGCTACTCTTCTTTGCATTCCGCCGGATAACTCGTCGGGAAGCTGATCAATAATATCCTCAGACAAACCAACAAATCCAAGCATTTCGTGAACTTTTTCTCCAATGTCATCGAAACGCATCTTTGAATGTTCCAGCAGATAATAACCTATATTTTCACCAACTGTCATCGAGTCGAATAATGCCCCATCCTGAAAAACCATTCCGATCCGTTTTCTGATCTCGCGAAGCTCTCTTGGACGGACACCGCAGATATTAGTATCTTCGATCAGAATGTCACCCTCATCCGGTTTAGCAAGACCGAGTATTAAGCGCAATATTGTCGATTTCCCTGAGCCGGACTGCCCCATAATAACACGGGCCTCACCGGTCGGTATTTTAAATGAGAGATTTTCCAGTACCGGTTTGTCTCCATAGGAGAAACTGACATTTCGAAATTCTATCAAAAGTAACCCCTTATAAATGAGAAGACTACTTTGGTTACTATAAAATTGGCAATTAAAATCGTGATTGAGGCAATCACCACCGATTCGGTTGTTGCCCGTCCGACACCTTTGGTTCCGCCTTCGGCGGTAAATCCTTTATAACACGAGATAAAACCGATCACAAAGGCAAATACAAACGGTTTTGCTATTCCAATAAATAGATTGCCGAAATTCAAACGATCTATTACAGCGGTCCAGTAGGTCAATGATGTTATATGCGAAATAAATATAGCAATCATCCAGCCGCCGACAATAGCGATAACATCGCTGATTATTGTCAACACCGGAACCATGACAATTAAAGCAATCAATCTTGGAGCGGCAAGTTTCTTGATCGGATCAATACCGAAAGCAACCATAGCATCAAGCTGTTTGGATGATTTCATCGAACCGATCTCGGCGGTGATTCCTGAGGCGACTCGGGCGGCGACCATGACACCGGTTAAAACCGGTCCCAACTCCCGGATGATAGCTATCGCCATAATTCGCCCGAGATAATTTTTGCTGCCAAAATCAGCCAGTTCATTGGAAAACTGAAGCGCCATTCCCTGTCCGGCCGAAATTCCGGTTAAGATCACCAGAAATAACGAGCCTACTCCGATCAAATACATCTGTTCAAATGTTTCGTTGACATAAAAGGGGCGGCCATATAATGAGGCGACCATCCGGGCCGAAAAGATGAACAGCCGTTGAGATTCATAGGCAAAATGTCTGAACCATTCTATAAGGAATTGAACCGGTTTCATTTAATCTTATTTGTTCCTTTTGATCTTTCCAGTTTCGTAATTTTATATCTTCCGCTTTAATTGTAGAATTACCAATGCCTAATGTCAAGGCATCTTTTTAGAGATATTTTGAGATAAATTAATATTTGGAAGCTATATAACTTCCACCGCCAGCATATAACTGAGAAGTTTCAACGTACCGGCTTTTCCTTCCGAGCCGACTTCCATTTCAGGGCCGACACACGACGGGCATCCTTTAAGGCAGGGACAATCTTTAATCTGTTTCCGGCAGGCTTCAAAAAGATCAGATGAGATATTAAAAAGCTTCTCCGAATAACCGACTCCGTCGGGAATATTTTCATAAATATAAACGGTCGGCAATTCGCTAAACGGCGAACGGATCTGACTTATCGAACGGAGATCGCGCGGGTCACACATCAGCCAGAGTGGTGCAATTTTGCCAAGAATATTAGCCAGCCCGCGCAGTGCACCGCCAAAATCCTCACCTTCAAGTTTGAGTTTAAAACGAACATCGCCGGGGAAGGAGTACCAAAATGCGGAGGTTTGCAGTTCTATTTCAGGCAGCAGGATATTCCCCGAGCCGACATTTTCATGAGTGTGGAATTTTATCTTTTTAAACAGCACCGTCACCGAGGTCACCTTTACTTCACCCCACGAGATAGTCATATCGGTTCTGTTTTCCTGATCGGTAATATTCAACACGGTCAGATCCGATTTGGTTTCGGCATCAGTGTAATAATCGACCTCAGCTTCTTTGACATATGCCTTTTTCCCCTCCCAGTCAAGTTCGGTCACCTGAAACGATTTGGCATCGTGCAGATAGATCGCTTCCGGATGCAAAAATATCGGTGCCGAATAATAATCGACCTCACCGATCACATGGTTTTTATCGGTCTGATTGAGAATGACAAAATTATCGGGTGAAGCTGAGCGAAGAGAAATCTGCTGCGCCGGGTACACTTCCGATGACCAGTGGTATTTCCCCCCAGCTTGCCGGAGGATATTTTGCGACTCAAGATAATCCAATATTTCGTCGGTCCCGTCGCGACGGAATTTTTCATCGGCGTGTAACGGCAACTCAAAACTGGCGCATTTGATATGGTTGGTACTGATGATTAAATTATCAGGGTCGATTATTCCCATCTCAGGGGTTTTCTTGAACAGGTAATCTGATTCGCGCGCCAAAAATTGATTGATGGCCGAACTGTTGGCAACAAAAATCGTCAACGATGTCCCCGATCTTCGTCCGGCTCGGCCAGCCTGTTGCCAGACCGATGAAATCGAGCCGGGATAACCAACAATAATAGAAACATCGAGCGCTCCGATATCGATCCCAAGCTCAAGGGCGTTGGTCGAAACAACTCCGGTTATTTCGCCGCTGCGTAAACCTTGTTCTATTTCCCGTCTTTGGTTGGGAAGATAACCGCCGCGATAACCTGCCACCCGTATATTTTTCCCGAACGGCTCGGAAAAGGTCTCGCGCAGATATCGCAGGAGAACCTCAACATGTAATCGGTAATGTGCAAATATAATCGTCTGGATACCTTCCCGAATAAATTTTTCACCAAGTCTTCGGGATTCTTTGAGAGCGGAGCGTCTGATGCCCAATTGCTTGTTGACCACCGGCGGGTTATATAAGATAAAATGTTTGTCACCCGACGGTGCACCATTTTTATTTATCAGATGTACTTTGCGGCCGATTATTTTTTCGGCCAGTTCATCAGGATTGGCGATTGTTGCCGAGCAGCAGATAAAAGTCGGGTTCGAACCATAAAACTGGCAGATTCGTTTCAGTCGTCTGATAACATTGGCCAGATGCGAACCGAATATCCCGCGATAATGATGAATCTCATCGATAACGACATAATTTAGATTTTCAAAAAGCTTGATCCATTTGGTATGATGGGGCAAAATTCCGGCGTGAAGCATATCGGGGTTGGTCACTACAATATGTCCCGCCGAACGGATTAATCTTCGAGCAGTTTGCGGCGTGTCTCCATCGAATGTAAATGTTTTTATGTCAACATCAAGAGTGTCGATCAAACTGGTCAACTCGGCCAGTTGATCCTGCGATAACGCTTTGGTCGGGAAAAGATACAGCGCCCGCGATGACCTGTTTTTAATAACCGAATCAAGCACCGGAATATTATAGCAGAGCGTTTTTCCCGACGCGGTTGGTGTAACGACAACGGTGTCGTTGCCTTTTTGAATCGATTCGATCGCCTCTCTTTGATGTGAATAAAGCTGTCTGGCACCCTGCCGTTTCAGAAGATTTGTTAATCGCAAATCAATTGACTCGGGATAATCTTCATAGATTCCTTCTTTGGCCGGGAAATGTTTCCAGTGCGCGATATTGTCGGCAATTGATTTGTCGGTTTTGAAGGAATCAAGTAGTTGATATATATTCATCGCAGTTACATTTTCCCAGTAAGTTTGCGTCGGCACATGTCACAGAATTTATCACCTTTGGAATCGATATCAAACATTTTCTGACTATAGTAGTTGATACATTTTGGATTTCGGCAACTCGCCAGATTAAAAAGAGGGGAGAGGTGAAAAATCGTTTGCTTAAACAGTCGCGTAAATACTTTTTTATCATCCTCAGGAAGACCGTAAAACTCCTGGCGAATTTTGAATAGCGAGACCACCGCTGTTCGTGAGACAGTATCAGAATGGCCGATAACGTAAGCCTCATCGGGAAGATACAGATCCTCTTCAAGCAAGCCAAATATAAATTCGCGCTGGTTGGCTTTGACCCGTTCGAGCTTATTTAAGATAACGCTGGCGTAATTTTGACCTCGGATAACATTATATGATTCCTGAGGGACTTTCATTCCTTTGAGAATATCAACCGAACGGTCGAATACCGGACCAATACTGGTTGCCAGACGGTTGACCATAATAAAATCAACGTCACCCAATGGCACCAGAACAATTTTAGCTTTCAATTATGCCACATCCTATTTTGGCAGAGAGAATTTTAAAACCTCTTCCTATTCAGCAAAAAAGAATCTATTTTGTGATCCGTATGGAGAAATCACAACTTCCATTTTGGCGGCGCATTTCGGGCACCAGCCAACAAACGCATCACCTTTCTTATTAAGATATATTCTGGAATAGATTCGGCAACATTTAAAAACTATACCGAGGTGCGGGCGTGTTGTTTTTTTATTTTTTTCCATTCCGATAGACAAAATAGCATTAATTTTGGTGGTTTCAACAGCAAGCGCTGATAGGTGTCTGCGACTCTTCAAAATGTTCCTGATCCAGTTGGCGGCCAATATGGACCTCAGCGATATCATCCATTAAAATATACATTTCCGCCACCCAGGGGCTTCCGCCAAAAGATGCCGTATGTTTGTCATCGACCCAGCTTTCATCGCCGCGATGTTTCCGCCATGAAATAAAAAAGTCACCTTTTATTTCACGATGCCAATCGGATTCATTTCGATTTCCTTCTATTGATCTGACTGCGTGATTACTGCCATCGCGCATTTTGAATATTATCTCATGAATATCCTCAGGAATAACAATATCGTGTTTTTGAATCAGTCCGAGTTCATCAAACAGTTTTCGCCATTTTTCCGATCTGGTCATTTTATCTCCCCCGATCTATATCGATCAATAAATCTCATTTTTTTTAACCTGCCTCGAGCTCTTGCATTATTGCCACCGATGACGATGAGCCGATTCGTTCGGCTCCGGCATCAATTAAAGCCTCCATATCGGCCAAAGATTTAATCCCGCCTGAGGCTTTCACCTTAATTTGATTTTCGGCTACTTTATATAATCGCTTAACCATCTCAATCGTTGCTCCACCAAAAAATCCGGTTGCGGTTTTGACATATTGCGCCCCGCCGTTTATAACCGCTTTGGTTGCTTCAATTTGTGCTTCGGGCGAGATCCTTGGCGCCTCGATGATAACTTTCAATAAGATATTATCAGGCAATGCCTTGCGAATAGAGTGTATCTCATCCTCCGCCTTTTTATATTCACCCATAGCGAGAAGACCGATATTGGCGACCATATCGATTTCATCGGCACCATCTTCAACCCCCTTGACCGCCTCGGCGATTTTTATATCGGTTCGATTGGCCGATAATGGAAAACCTGCGACCGAAATGATCTTCACATCTGAGCCGGTCAATTCTTTTTTTGCCTCGGACACCCAGTATGGGTTGATCGCAATTCCGAACATGTCGTACTGTTTTGCCTCGCGACAGAGATTAATAATTGCCTTGAGGTCGATTTCAGGATAAAGCAGCGCATGGTCAAAATATCTATTCAGGTTTTTTATCATAGTTTTTGCTTCTCTTGTTTTTAAATTTTTAATTGGCCATAAAAACTTTTACCCGGAAAACTGTTTTCTATTTCAAAAATCTCCGCCAGGGTAGCGGCCACATCGGAGAATGTCTCTCGTATTCCCAGATTCTGACCGCTTTTCATCCGGTTGTTATAAACCAGAAGCGGTACATATTCACGGGTATGGTCGGTCGAATATTTTAAGGTTGGGTCGCAACCATGGTCGGCTGTAATAATCAGCAAATCGTCCTCTTTCAATTTCTCCAAGACGTTTTTCAACTTTTTATCTGCTGCTTCCAATCCTTTTCCAAACGCCTCAGAATCGTTTCGGTGACCCCACAGCATATCAAAATCAACCAGATTGGCAAAGATCAGACCATAGTCTGTTGTAGTCATTTCGTCAATCACTTTTGCCATCACCTCGTCATTATTTTTTGTCTTGATCGCTTTACTAAAACCTCGCCCGGCAAACAGATCATATATTTTACCAATTGAAATAACCGGAATATTTTGGGCTGTCAACTTGTCTAATATTGTATCTGAAAATGGTTCCAGCGAAAAATCTTTTCGATTAGTTGTCCTGACAAAATTGCCCGGCCGACCGATAAACGGACGCGCAATAACCCGCCCGACCGCATGCTGACCAATTAACATGCCACGAGCGATCTGGCATATCTCATATAGTCTTTCAAGCGGGATGATTTCTTCATGAGCCGCCAATTGGAATACGGAATCGGCCGACGTATATAAAATAATCTCACCTGATTTGGTATGCTGCTCGCCCAATTGCTTAATTATTTCGGTTCCGCTGGCCGGATAATTGCCGATTGTTTTTACTTTTGCCTTTTGTTCAAATTCATTTATAAGATCCGCAGGGAAACCATCGGGATAAACCGGAAACGGCTTATCCAGAATTACTCCCCCAATTTCCCAGTGTCCCGAGGTCGAATCTTTACCAGCCGATTTAGCTGCCATCTTTCCATAGCAGCCCAAAGGTCGATGAACCTGTCCAAGGCCGATTATAGGAGTTATATTGCCTAATCCCAATTGTTCACAATTTTGCATTTTCAAACCATTTAAGGCACGCGCAATATTCGGGATAGTGGCGGCCTCGGAATCACCATAATCAGCCGCATCTGGCAAAGCACCGACTCCGCAGGCATCAAATATTAACAAAACCACTCGTCTAATCATATTATGAATTTATAGAAAAATGATATCGACAGCCAATAAAAAAGGCGGCCAAATGGCCGCCTTTTTTTAAACTAAAGATGCCTATATGCCAGATGCATCAATTAAAGAATATCCGCTTGAACCTTTGGATGTCATTTGCACATTTCTTTCCTTGCCGTCAACAATATAGTTTATATCCCTGTATAGAGTATAGCTATAACTATCCCTGACAACAAAGCCCTTTTTATAGGCAAAATACGAACTTCCTTCGACTTTTCTTCTCTCAATGAATGATTCCTGAACTTCCTGATTTTTATGGGTATAGTTACGGCCAGACAATGGTGCGATAGTGTTTGTGGTGTATTCAATAATTACGCAATCGTAACCGGCCTCTTTCACAAACTCTTTTACCTTATATGTGCTGACAGCATCTCTGATATCTCCATCCTTAAGCATAACCTTGACGCTGTTGGTCCAGGTATAGCCAGTTGAAACCGGTTCGTCTGGATATCTGCAGGCTAATTGCTCCTGAGTCTTTTTTTCGTACTCCAACCACTCGGGATGCGTGGTATCGTCAGGTACAATATCAATATTAACACCCCTGTTGGTTTGAATAAATTCGATATTAAGAGTGTCAAATATAGTCAAATTAGAACTATCAAGAGAATCCGGGGCAGAGGCAGCATTATTTATGGTGATTTTCAATCTTGCTGTTGTGCTATCGATAATCCCAACAACTTCTTCAAACATCTCAGATTTGTGAATTTGATTATAAGATTTAATCAGGGAGTCATTTTCATGAAATTGAACAAATGCCTTCCCTTCTCTAAGCCATTCTAACTTCTGGCCTTCCCCAAATTTAAGCCTGAGCCTGATTTTCCTGTCTTCGGTGCCGCATTGAACCAAAAAGAATACAAGGCCTAGTATTAGAAGGAATATTGATTTTTTATTCATCAATATCCTCCCAAGGTCTGTGATAATGAAATATACTTATCAGGCGATCCCGGAATCCCAATAAAAAGCGCCGTAAAGGCTGTTAATTCTGAATATGATGTTTCATTCTGATGACCATACATCTGACTTGAAATAGTATAATCGACATTTCGCTTTGATGACATATTTAAATCGGAATCAAATTCGTCTGAAAGAAGCGAACCGAGTAATAATAATATTGATGCTGCCAGAGGAATAAGATATCGACTCACTGAAGTCAACCGAGAATCACTTGTGTGTACCAGATCTTCCGAACTTATGTCGGTCTGTTTTCCAACCCTTGATAATATGGAATCTTCCATCTGTTGCCAGTAATGATCACCAGGGTCAGGTGTCGGCAAAGACTTTAAAGCAACAATTAGCTGCTTATTTTTTGCCAAATGTTTTTGGCAATTCAAACATTCCTTAAGATGATTATCAATCTGATCAAATAGCTCTTTGTCAATTCGATCTAAAATGTAATCATCAAGATGAGACTGAACTTGGCGGCAGAACATATCTCTCACCTTCCTTTGTCATCCTTTTGCAACCACTTACGCAGTTTTGTTCTGGCAATATGAAGATTGGAGCGAACTGTTGCTTGAGGGCATTGCAATATCCCTGCCACTTCCTTTTTGGAAAAACCCTCTAAATCGTGAAGGATAACAGTCGCCCGCTGCCTGGGTGGAAGCTTCTTAATTGCCTGTTTTATTATGTCTAATAACTCCTTATTTTCAATTATCTGGTCCGGTCTATCAGTCTTGTCGACTAATTCGATTTTCGGCGAACCCGGTGTTTCATTATCGGCATCAATTGAAATAAATCCCTTTTGTTTCCAGCGAATAAGATCAATCGCATAATTGGTAGCGATACGCATTAGAAAACTGGCGAAATAGTCAACATTTTTCAATTGTTCCCGACGGTTGTAAATTCTTACAAATGCTTCCTGAGTAACATCATCGGCATCAAGGTGGTTTCCCAGCATTTGAAAGGCAACCGAATAAACCCTTTTCTTAAACCTCCCGATCAGCAGGGCAAACGCCTCCTGATCTCCGTCTATAAATCTTTGAACCAGATCCTTTACGGTTATTTCCATAAGGGCCCAGAATTAATTATTTTCAATTTTAGGACGAAATTGAACATCTATTGTTTAATATTAAATTGATTTCCATGTAAAATAAACTAAGATTAAACTATGAAATGTCAAATCATTTTTGTACAATAAGTTAAGCTGTATTGCCAATGAAACAACAGAACTTGAACAAATATAAGCATAAGTCTCTTATTATCACCGGCTTAGGTGCCTTCCTCGCCACCCTTGATGCTTCGATAGTAAATGTATCCCTCCCGACTATCAGCAGTGAATTATCGACCAGCATGAATATGACCGGCTGGGTTGTCATATCTTACTCAGTTGCCATTGTTTCTCTTCTTTTAGTTTTTTCTGCTCTCGCCGAAAAAAAAGGTTTCTCTTTTTTGTATTCTAATGGATTTGTTATTTTTCTTGTCGGCTCATTATTATGCGGAATTTCGGCAAATATTTATATGCTCATTTTTTCCCGAGTTTTTCAGGGCGTTGGTGCGGCGATGTTGATGGCCTGCGGGCCAGCCCTGATTACCTCAAGTTTTCCCCAAAACGAAAGAGGTCGTGGGCTATCTGTTATTGCGATGGTCGTCTCGGTCGGTTTGATGACCGGGCCGCCGCTGGGCGGATTTATTATTGGGCTTTTTGGATGGCGCTGGATATTTTTTATCAATATTCCAGTCGGCCTGATTGGGCTCTTTTTGACTCTGAAATTTCTACGAAATTTTCCGATTCTAAATCCGGAGCGCAAAATCTCCATTCCGGCTGCAATAACTCTTTCGGCAACAACATTATCGATAATGTTAACGATCCTTATGTTCAGCCACGACACAGCTTATTCAGAATTAAAATATATTATGCTGTTTGGTTCATTTCTACTGATTGTTCTTTTTCTATATTTTGAGAAAAATCGCCGAACTCAGCTTGTCGGTCTGGATATATTTAAGAACCGGCCATTCGCATTTTCAACTGCTGCGATGTTTCTTGTCTTTGTTTCATTGGCGTCTATTACAGTTCTTATGCCGTTTTTTCTTGAGCAAGTTAAATTGTTTAAACCACAAGAGGTTGGACTGCTCCTTATGGTTATTCCAATTTGCGGATTTCTGGTTTCACCGCTTGCCGGATATTTGTCGGATAAGATTCAACCCCGCTTTATTTCAACTTTTGGTATCTCTTTAATGATATGCGGAATATATCTGTTGCGGTTTCTAAATGCCGACTCAAGTTCAATCCATATAATTCTTATTCTAACCTTACCGGGAATTGGGATGGCATTATTTACTACCCCAAATACATCGGTTATTATGGGATCGGTGCAAAAGAGTTCACTTGGAATTGCCGCCGGAATCAACGCTGCCACCAGAACTTTTGGCCTTGCATTGGGGGTCGGGTTATCAATGGCTCTATTCGAATATTTTGAAAATAGATATCTTTTTAGTGGTTCCGATACTATAAATGCATTTATTAGCAGTTATCGGACCGTTTATAATTATATTATCTTGATTATAATTCCCGGACTGCTTTTCAGTTGGTATCGAGGCAATCGGAAAACAAATAAACAAGATCGCGGCCGATAAACAGTTGACAAACGGATGATTGTTACTATTTTGATACCTGCTTAACAAACCAGGGTGGTATGAATGAACTCAATGACAGGCTATGGAAAAACATATTATCGAAGCAAGAATCAGACCATTGGGGTCGAGATATCCTCGGTGAATAACCGATTTTTTGAGTGTGGGATCAGACTCCCGCGGGAACTTGGCGGTCTCGAACCAAATGTTAAAGAGCTAATAGCGAGTAAAATTCAGCGCGGCAAAATTAATGTCAATGTCGTTTATGAAGATTACGGCTCCGGAATAAATCAACTGATATTTAATAAACCGCTTGCGAAAGAAATTTATGCTCACCTGCAGACTTTAAAAAAGCAGCATAAGCTGTCCGGTGAAATTGAAATTGCCCATTTCCTGAATTTCCCCGAGATTTTTAAAGTGCAAAAAACAAATAATGTTGAAGAAAAAATCTGGCCGCTTCTGAAAAAAGCCATTTCCCAGGCTTTGGTGGAACTGATCAAGATGAGGGAAAAAGAAGGCACAAATCTGAAGAAAGATATTTCAGACAGGCTGAAAAAGATGCTGGTCGATGTGAAAAAAGTTGAACAACTATCGCTTGGCACCAAAAAGCAGCATCGCGACCGACTACTGAAAAAACTGGAAGATCTTCTGAATAAAAAGAAAATTGATGAAGTTCGTCTGGAAGAAGAAATTGCATATATAGTTGAAAAATCTGATATTACCGAAGAGTGTGTGAGATTCAGGAGCCATATCAAACAGTTCCAATCATCCTTAAAACAGACCGGTTCGGTCGGAAAAAAGATGAATTTTATTCTTCAGGAGCTTAATCGGGAATCTAATACGATCGGCTCTAAAGCGGCCAACACCGAAATTGCTCATATTACTTTAGAAATGAAAGAGGAGATCGAAAAGGTCAGGGAGCAGATTCAGAATATTGAATAGCTGTTATTGTGTTATTCAGTCTAATTATGAAACAAATTAAGGGAAAAATTGTTATTATCTCATCACCATCCGGTGGCGGGAAAAGTTCAATATGCCGCCAGTTGCTCAAGAATAATAAAAAGGATAATTGGCAATTTTCCGTATCATATACAACTCGTCCGCCGCGAAAAAATGAAACCAATGGGATCGAGTATAATTTTGTAACCCACGCCAGGTTTCAGGAACTGAAGAAGAAAAATGAATTTGCCGAATCGTGTCAGGTTCATCGATATTATTATGGAACTTCTCGCTTACCGCTTGATAAAGTTTTAAAAAAGGGCGGGGTGATGCTTCTTGATGTTGATGTTAAGGGCGCAAAAAAATTAAAAGAACAATTTCCATCGGCGGTTACAATTTTTATCCTTCCGCCAAGCAAGTTGGAACTTAAAAAGAGATTAATGGAGCGCGGCACCGATAATTCCATACAAAAAAGAATTCGATATAAACGCGCCTTAAGTGAGATGAAATTGTATAAACGTTTTGAATATGTTGTTATTAATAAAGATTTGAAATCTGCGGTCGATGAAGTTGACATGATAATCAAATCGCTTCATTGTCGGCAAAAAAATCTTAATCTGGAACAAATGAACCGCATTGTCGGTTAATGATACTTGCGATAGGAGAAATAATTTATGAGAGACAGTTGGATTGTGGAAGTCGACAAGATTACAAGGAACCGTTATGAAGCGGTTCTTATTGCGGCACAACGTGCCCGAAGAATCAATTCTCACCGGCTGGCGCAACTGGAGCGGATGGTTGAAGAAGAAGTTAATATTGACGCCAGAAAAGTAACCAGTATCGCCCTGCAGGAATTGTCCGAAGGGCTTGTTAAATTTAAACGGACCAACGAGGAATAAGGGACTTACGTCTTCATAGAATGGCAAAAAATTTATTAATAGTAGAGTCTCCGGCCAAATCAAAAACTCTTAAGCGATTTTTGGGTAAGGGGTTTGATGTCGAGGCAACGATTGGTCATATCATTGATCTGCCAAAATCCAAGCTCGGCGTTGATCCCGAGAATGGTTTTAAAATTGATTACGAGCTGATTAAGGGTAAAGGCAGCGTTATAAAGAAGCTTAAAGCGGCCGCCAAAAAAGCAGATACGATCTATCTGGCACCTGACCCTGACCGCGAAGGTGAAGCAATTGCCTGGCATGTTGCCGAACAATTAAAAAGCTCAAAAAACATTGTCCGGGTTACTTTTAACGAGATCACCAAAAAGGCCGTCAAAGAAGCTCTGGAAAATACCCGCGAAATTGATATTAATCTGGTTAATGCCCAACAGGCTCGGCGCGTGTTGGATCGTCTGGTCGGCTATAAGGTATCACCATTTTTGTGGAAAACAGTTACTTACGGTTTATCTGCCGGGCGGGTTCAATCGGTTGCCCTAAGAATTATATGTGAGCGCGAGGCCGAAATTGAGGCTTTTGTTATCGATGAGTATTGGAAAGTTTCGACTTTGCTGGAGGATAAAAGCAAGGCTCAATTTATTTCCAGGCTTGCCAAAATTGACGGAAAAAATCCGGAAATTAAAAACGAAGAAGAATCGTCTCAAATTGTCGCCGAATTAAAAGAACAAAAATTTATTGTCGGTAAGGTTAAACATTCCGAGAAACAGCGGAGACCTTATGCGCCGTTTATAACCAGCTCGATTCAGCAAGAAGCTGCCCGTGCTCTTTATTTTACTCCCAAGAAAACAATGATGGTAGCCCAGAAATTATACGAAGGTGTTGAACTTGGCGACGAGGGACCGGTTGGTTTGATAACATACATGCGAACTGACTCGATCCGTTTAGCCGAATCGGCTATTTCTGACGCCAGAGATTATATTAAAGAAAATTTTGGGGCCTCATATATGCCGGCCAAACCGGTTCAGTATAAGGCCAAAAAGGGCAGTCAAGATGCTCACGAGGCAATTCGCCCGACCTATATTGACTATCCGCCTGAGAAAATTAAAAAGTATCTGACTAAAGATCAGCTTCGCTTATACACCTTGATTTGGAATCGCTTTTTGGCTTCGCAGATGTCACCGGCTGTGTACGATACAACTTCAGTGGAGATAGCGGCAGGGAAATATCAGCTTAATTCATCGGCGCAGTCGTTAAAATTCGAAGGTTTTCTAAAAGTTTATCAGGAAACCAAAGAAAATGGCGGCAATGGTAACGGTGAAAACGATAACGGTGAAAATGGCCTGGTTGATTCCATTCCTGATTTGAAGGAAGGTGACCTGTTGAAACTTCTCGAAGTTAATCCGACTCAACATTTCACTAAACCGCCAGCCCGTTTTTCACAGGCATCGCTGGTGAAGACACTTGAGGCCGAAGGTATCGGAAGACCATCGACCTACGCGGCTATTATTTCGACTCTTACCGATCGCAAATATATTGAGATTCAGGAGCGGAGATTACACCCAACTGATTTGGGCAAGACAATTAGCGAAATTCTGGTAAAAAGTTTTCCGACTCTATTTAATATCAAATTTACCGCTGAGATGGAAAATGAGCTTGATCTGATTGAAGACGGCAAAGAAGATTGGGTCGATGTTCTTCGACAATTCTACACCCCATTTAGTAAAACTCTTGATGGGTTGGAAGGAAAACAGCAGGCAATAAAAGATTCTCTTACTAAAGAGGCTGGCGAGAATTGCGAAAAATGCGGCTCACCGATGGTTATCAAGTGGGGGCGCAATGGTCAGTTTATGGCCTGTTCTGCATACCCAGACTGCAAAAATACGAAACCGGTTGGTGAACCTGAAGAGGCGATGAAAACCGATGAGATCTGCGAAAAATGCAGTTCTCCGATGGTAGTAAAAGTTGGGCGTTTTGGAAAATTTTTAGCCTGTTCAGCTTATCCCGAGTGCAAAACAACCAAGCCGATCTCTACCGGGGTTAAATGCCCCAAAGATGATTGCAAGGGGGATGTTGTTGAAAAGCGATCCAAAAAAGGTAAATCTTTTTATGGATGCTCAAAATATCCAAAATGTGATTTTGTCAGTTGGTACAAGCCGGTTAATCAAAAATGCCCGGAATGTAATAATAATTATATGTTTGATAAAATTTCCAAGGCGAACGGCGCTTATCTCGCCTGCCCGGTCTGCAAACATAAAATTTATACTGAAAAGGAAGATGAATAATTATCTTTCTTAGCTATTGCCTAAAAAGGCTGGGAACAAATAATATCGTTTTGTGTTATACTCCTCAAGGTTGATTAAAATGAATGGGAAAAGTAAAGTACTTGATTTTTCAATTATTTTAATTATAATTTCGCAACGATAGTAACTGAAAGGATATTTGATAATGCTCGTAGTTACCGAAACAGCCAGTGTTGAACTGAAAAAAGCGCTGGAAGGTGAACAAGCCAAAGATAAATATCTGGTCCTCAATTTTATGGGTGCTGGCTGAAGCGGTCCCACTTTGGGAATGACTCTGTATGAGTCAAAGGACGGACTGGAGAAACTGGTATCGAATGGTATCACTGCCTATATCGATCCGAAGCTTTTGGAATATTTGAAAAATGTTGGAGATATTAGCGTAGATTTTATTTCCACACCCGACGGCCGCAGCGGCTTTGCCGTTCAGGTTGGGGAGAAAAGTTGTGGTGACTGCCAGTGTCCCTCAGATCAAGAGGGTGGAGGGCATTAGTTTCCGCAGTTTTTTTAAAAAATAGAATGATGAAGCCGGCCTTATTTTAGGGCCGGTTTTTTTATGATCATAAATCAATGCGCATAAAAAAAGTCAGGGTTGATTCAACCCTGACTAAAGATATTAAATTAATAATAGACTAATTTAGTATCGACGACCGCCGCCGCCGCCACCGCGATTGTCTTTTTCAACGCGAGGGCGTGCCTGGTTGACATTAAGCTGACGTCCATCAAGCTCGGTGCCATTCAATTCTTCAATAGCTTTGTTGCCTTCGTCGTCGTTGGCCATTTCCACAAAACCAAAGCCTTTAGAGCGACCGCTCATTCTATCTATTATAATGTTAACTTCTCCCACCTCACCAAACGGCTCAAATGTCTTACGAATGTCATCTTCACTGACACTGTAGGGAAGGTTTCCAACATAGATCTTCATCACAATCTCCTGATTTGCCAGATCTTCAAAGTAAGTATCACCTGCGGTAATTTCAAATTTGAAGAAAAGCGTTTTTTGCGCATTATTGCGCTCTACTCTCCAATTTTGTTTTTAAGGAATAAATTACTGGAATAAACCCTCAAAACATAGAAATGGAAAACTACTGTACACGGTTAATTATAAATAGCCGACAAATGAAAATCAATAATATTTTGAAAATTTATTGAAATTTTATATCTAATTTATATTGTAAATTCCGTGACATTTGTGCCACATTGAGAATTTTTGATAAAATTTGAGAAAGATATAGTATGTTGTATGTCGTGAATTGACGACTTGAAATTGATAAAAGATAAAAAATATATCTGTTCGTAAGATTTTACCGATTATAGGTCTGTTTTATGCCCTATCATGGTACTATTTACATAAGAAGCCATCTTTGAAAAAACAGAGAAATATTAATCAACGCGGTTTGTCAGGATAATTGTTTCATCTGGTTGTAAATGTCAGTTTTCCGGACAAGATGGTGCCGGGCCGCCTTTATGAAGGTATTGGATAATAACAACGACATCAAGAATGTTATAATATCCGTCTTGATTCAAGTCGGCTGTCAGCAATGAGGCAGGCGGTGGACCGCCTTTATACTTGTAATAAATGAAATATATTATATCAAAAATGCTGATCGTATTATCGCCGTCAATATCCCCACAGAGATACTCCTGATGCTGCAGGCAAAAAGCCCGGTCATTATTGATGTATATATGATTGTAACCGTCCCATTGAAGACTACTGGCATCATAGCCATCAACCGAACTCATCCATTCAAACCAGCATTCAGGGTCGCCGTCTAAACCCTGGATCGCAATCCATCCTTCGTTCATCTCAACTGGCTCGGGAAGGTCGGCGAAATATTGATAAAGCTCAAAAGCTCCTCCATATATTAAACCGGTAAGGTATGCAGGACATGTTACATTATAAGAATGCACCAGATTGCCCGGAACGCCATTATTATCACTATAGAATTTAATTTGAAAATTCATTGGGCTTTCAAAGCAAATATACCAATTTCCATCACTATGGAAGGCGTTTATTCCCCAAAAGCAAACTTTGTTAATAGATCCTGTATTTACAAAATTATCATAGGCTAATATTGATCCGGTTGCGCCATTGTCGGAAGTTTGGGCTTCCCAGGTATTTGGCGATGGTAGCTGGAATTGCTGGCC
>JAQBFG010000099.1:0-18698 GCA_032123495.1 Candidatus Zixiibacteriota bacterium
GTTTGGGGTCTGCCGGATAGATGAGCTTCGAAATAATATTCATCCGGAAATCAAAAAAGCTTCCGAGAAATTGAACACTGCAATATCTATCGGGGTGCCGCTTTCAAATACTGTGATGAATTCTATCACCGATTGCCCGAATATGTTATACAAGTCGCATTACCAGCAGGTCAATCATATTCTTAATGATATCTCCTTTCTGATCAGTTCGGAAATCGAAAGCTGCGGGGGAGAGGCTATCCCGATTCCAGCCTCACAGATTCTCGATTGGGGGCGATTGACGGCGCATCTGTCCCACCGCGAAATAGCTTACAAAGCCGGTTTGGGTTGGCGCGGACGGAACAATCTTTTGGTAGCAGAAAAATATGGCTCCAAAATCAGATTGGTCACGGTTTTAACAGATTTGGAACTTCCTATTGATAAACCGACCGACCGCGACTGCGGCGGATGCTATAACTGTTTCCAAGTCTGTCCGGCCGATGCCATCGGAGATACTCCCGAGGATTTTAACCTGCCGGCCTGCTACAAAAAGGTCGAGGAATTTTCAAGATACAAAAATTATGGTCATCTGATTTGCGGGTTGTGTCTGCAATGTTGCGATGGGGATGGATAGGTATTAATTAAAATGGGACGGATTAAAAAACCATTACCGGGGAAACTGATTTTATCGGCGATATATTCTGTGCTGGGGCCGATGCATGATGCTATCGAAGAGATCGAACGAAAATTTGGCGTTATAGAATTGGAAACCGATGAAATCGAATTTTTGCACACGACCTATTATCGTGAAGAGATGGGCGATAATCTGAAACGAAAGTTTTTTGCTTTTGAAAAAATGGTCGATCGTGAGCGGCTCGCCGAGATAAAGATCTGGACTAATAAACTTGAAGAAAAATATGGCGAAAAAGTTGACGATTTTGTTTTTCGTAAGGTGAATCTTGACCCGGGGATACTGTCGCTGGCCAATCTTGTTTTGGCCTCGACCAAAGATTATTCGCATCGGATTTATTTAAAAGATGGGATCTATTCAGAGGTCACCCTTGTTTATGAAAAAAAGAAGTTTAGAGCGCTTCCCTGGACATACCCTGATTATATGGAACCTGAGGTAATTGATTTTCTCAATCGATCCCGGGAGACAATGAAAGGGATGGAATATGATGTTTAGATTTTTGTTATTCGGTTTAATATTGCTGATTTTGATTGTCGCCTGCGATGAGGAATATTACCAACCAACCGGGGGAAACGGTGAACCGTCACCGAATTTTATTGAAACCGATGTTTCCTTATCGTTTGACCGCGAGTATATCTATTTCTCGGTGAGAGATACCATTTTTGAAGGAAGTTACAGCGGTATTTATAAGGCGCGGACTACTCTGCCGGTAAGGGAAAAAATTTATGGAGGTGAAAATTATAAATCGCCGACCATCAATTTTGATGACAATATCCTCGCTTATCTGTTTGAGGGCCGGATTCATTATTATGATATTGTAAATGACACATTGAAAAATTCAGGGATAATCGGAGAGTTTGAGTCGATTGTTTATGTTAATCTCGATGTTCTTATGGCGGCGCGAAATGATAGCCTGTTTTTGACCAACGAAATTGATTCATCATATAGCTACCTGCGTGATGGCTGGGATCCAACCCTGGTTGCCGCCGACACATTTTTGTTTTTTGCCAGTTTGGATAATTTTACTTTTCGAGTGATTAAAGATAATCTGGGCGATAGCCACCCTGAAACATTGTTTACAATTCAAGCGAGTGTCAATGTTATACCACACTGGCCCACATTGCATCCGGGTAGCGGACATCTTGCATACGGCTGGGAGTTTTGGAATCAGAGATTTATATATTCCGCAACTGTTGGCGAATCATTGGGGCTTGGTGATATGAAGACCTTTATAGACGTCTCCGAATACTCAAAACCGTATATTTTGAACTATAATCAAATTATTTTTTCCGGGCCGGATGGTTCTCTTTATCAATCAGATTTCGAAGGGCTCAAATCTGTGCCGTTTATTTATTCTGGCGATTAATTAAAATCAATTAGTCTTTATTGTCTCAGTAATTGTCTTAACATTAACCTTAGCTGGCTATAGGAATGTTTAATATTGCAAAGTTTATTCGAAAACTCTATTGTGACATTGATAAAAAAGTAAACAAAAGGTCTGGTTTAAGTGTTAAATGATTGAGGAAACTGATGGATAAATTTGTAATAAATGGTGGTAATAAACTTTCAGGAACTGTCCAAACCGATGGTTCCAAAAATGCCGCTTTGCCAATTGTTGTCGCTGCGATGCTGATTGATAATGGTGAGACGATTCTTGAAAATATTCCGCCGCTTAGAGATATTGACACTGTTTCACAGGTTCTGGAGCATCTTGGCGCCAAAGTTGACTACGATGCCAAAGCGATGCGGATGGTTGTTGATGCGAGCAGGATAACCAAGGATACTGCTCCGTACGATCTGATGCGAAAAATGCGCGCCTCGTTTCTGGTTCTGGGACCACTTTTGGCTCGTCTGGGACAGGCGCGAGTCTCCTTGCCGGGCGGATGTAATATAGGAGCGCGACCGGTTGATTATCATATTGCCGGGTTTGCCGATCTGGGTGCTACTATCTCGGTTGAATCGGGATATGTTGTCGCCAAAGCTAAACCGCTCAAAGGTGCCGTTATTTATTTTGATCGACCGTCTCATACCGGAACGGAAAATCTGATTTTTGGGGCGGTTCTTGCAGAGGGAACGACGCAGATTGTAAATGCCGCCTGTGACCCGGAAGTTGTTGATGTCGCCAATTTTCTGAATGCCGCCGGAGCCAAAATTTTGGGAGCCGGAACATCGACGATTCTAATTGAAGGGGTCAAAAGATTGAACCCGGTAACCCATAAGGTTTCAGGGGATAGATTGGTTGCCGGGACCTATTTAAGCGCCGCCGCCATTACCGGCGGTTCGATTACCGTTGAGGGGATCGATCCTGCACATTTAACTATGGTTTCACGTAAGTTATATGAAATGGGCAGCGAGATCACCGAACATATCGATTCGATTCAAATCAAGGGTCCCAAAAAACTTAAGCCGGTGAAAATTGTGACATATCCGTATCCCGGTTTTCCGACTGATCTGCAGCCTTGTCTGATGTCACTGGCAACTGTTGCCTCCGGCACAAGCCATATCCGGGAAACGATTTACGAGGATAGATTAAGGCATACGATGGAGCTGAAGCGGTTGGGAGCCGACATCTCGGTGACTTCTGATGAAGCGACAATTAATGGGATCAATAAACTAAAAGGGGCCAGTGTTATGGCCTCCGATATCAGAGCCGGCGCCGGGCTGGCTGTTGCCTGTTTGGCCGCTGAAGGAACCAGCGAACTCCTTAGGGTTTATCACATTGACCGTGCCTATTGTCGTTTGGAGGAGAAACTTTTATCGCTTGGTGCCGATATAAAGAGAGAAAAGGAATAATTTAAAAATATTAAATCGGATAGTTAAACATGAATAAAAAACTTATTCTCATATTTGTTTTATTGCTAATGTCTGGATCACTGTTTGGACAGTCTACTTATTTTGGCAAAAATAAGGTCCAATACGATCAATTTGACTGGAAATATATTCAGACCAGGTATTTTGATATTTACTTTTACGATGTCCATTATGAAACGGCCAAGTTTTCGGCATCTGTTTTGGAATCATCGTATGTAGTTATTTCAGATGAGCTAAATTATCGCGTACACAAGCGGATACCGATTTTCCTTTATTCATCCCATAATGATTTTTTACAGACAAATATCATCTCAGGTATGATTAGTGAAGGGACCGGCGGTTTTACCGAATCGTCAAAAAACAGAATTGCTATTCCTGTCAGTGGTTCGTATGAGGACCTGCGCCATGTTTTACATCACGAGTTGACCCATGCTGTTGTTTATGATATGATAATCGGCAATCTTTTTACCTCGCTACTTTCCCGTCGCCGACTCTTTATGCTGCCGCTCTGGTATGCTGAAGGGTATGCCGAATATAGCTCCCGTGAACATTGGCATTATCGAGCCGATATGATAGTGCGTGACGCGACTATTAACAATTATCTCTATTCACCTGAGTTTGTCTATGGCGGTCTGGAATATTACCAGGGTCCGGCTATGATAAATTATATCGCCGATAATTATGGAAAGCAGAAATTGGGTGATATTCTGGCCAAAGGGAAAGTTCATTTGACCATGAATAAGACGTTGGAGGCATCTATTGGCATAACTATGGAGGAATTCTGGGAGAATTTCTCAAAAGAAATGAAACGGCGTTATTGGCCCGAAATTTCAAAAAGAATGGATGCCGGTGAAATTGCCAACCCATTGACCAATCATATGAAAGATGCCTCGAATAGCAACGAAAAACCTATCTTTTCACCGAAGGGTAATCATCTTGCCATCTTTTCCGACCGTTCTGATTATACTGAAATTTATCTTATTTCAGCGACTGATGGTTCAATTTTACAACGCCTGGTGAAGGGTAATCGGACCGGTGATCTGGAATCTTTACACTCTTATCTTTCCGGAATTGCCTTTTCACCCGATGGCGAAAAAATCGCATTTGTCTCCAAAACCAAGGGTGAGGATGCTCTTTATTTTATGACAATTAGTGACAAGAATATTTATTACCGGAAACGATATGATCTGGGCGGCATATTTTCTCCGGTATGGTCGCCAGATGGTTCAAAAATAGCCTTTTCGGCACTTAATGATAAATTTCGCGACATATTTATTTATGACATTGAAAAAGATTCAACATATAATCTTAATCTCGATTGGTATGACGATATGGACCCGCATTGGTATCCAGATTCCAAGCGGTTGGTCTTTTCTTCGGATCGCCCGCATCCTGATAATGAACTCATATTAAAAAATATAAATGAAGTTGCGGATGATTCAACACATTGGGAAACAATTTACTACGATAGGGAATACGGTAATTATAGTCTCTTTACAATTGATGTTGAAACTGAGGAAATTGTTCCGGTTGAATGCGGCCCCGGTCAAAATCGGGAACCGGTTGTTTCTCCTGACGGCAAAAAAATATGTTTTGTTTCCAATAGAAATGGCATCGATAATCTTTATCTGACCGATACCGACTCTCCGAGAAGTTTTGCCATTACCGATTTATTAACAAATGCCGAATCGCCGTCATGGTCGCCCGATGGTAAACAGATAGCTTTTGCATCTTTTAACAACCGGGGGCAGGATGTATATCTGCTAAAAGATTTAAAACCGGCCGGCGAAAATGGTGTCCTCGAACTAACCGGGTTTGTGAAGGGCGAATATCTCAATAGGAGGCTTCAAGACGCACTTGTTGAAGATAGTTCTTTTATAGAGATTGATTCCGATTTTGTTGCTCTTGAGATAGTTGATTCGATTCCAATCAAGTATGCTTTTGTCAGTAGTGAAGATTCAACCTCGACTGATGAAGATACTCTTCCACCGATTACCGTAACAAATGAGGAAGACAGCACCCGCGTTGAAAATGGGGAATTTATCTATGTGTCTGATAATGATGAGGCTTCTGCCAGTGATCCGGTCGATGGCCTCTTCTCAGATGTCACCGATACTACCAAAAGTGGTAATTTTTTATCTACCGAAGAGTTGGCCGTCTTTGATTCAGTATCCCAAAATAGTTTGCTTCCTAACGGAGAGTATAAAGTCCAGGATTATCGCGTGAAGTTTACTCCTGATTTTGTCAGCGGCGGATTTTCTTATGATACTTTTTTTGGACTTCGAGGTCAGTCGGTTTTTGCCTTTTCCGATTATACCGGCGATCATCAACTGTTTCTTGTTACCGATTTGGTTAATACTATTGATCAGTCCAATCTGCAGCTTTACTATTTCTATAATAAAATGAGATTAAATATCGGGGTTGGCGCCTTCCATACAAAAAATTATTATATCAATAACGATAACCATCTCTTTTCAGATCGGATGTATGGCGTGCAGAGTAGTTTCACCCTTCCTTTTTCGATGTTTTTCAGAGCCGAATTAACCGCCTCGCAGATATTTATTGATCGCAAATTTCATGACGCCAACGATACAACATCCAATCGGTCGACAAAAGTAACTACCGCCGCATTTTCTCTGGTTCAGGATAATATTTTATGGGGGATCACCGGGCCGCTTAATGGCCGTCGGTCCCGACTCGATATTAGTGGTGCCACCGACCTATTTGGTGGGAATTCAGTTTCATTTTATGCTGCCGAATTTGATTATCGTAAGTACTGGCATTTAAAAGGTCTTTTCTCCACAGCGATAAGAGTTTCCGGCGGCGCTTCATGGGGCAAACAACCGAAAAGATATTTTCTTGGCGGAACCAGCAACTACATTGGAAGCACTGTCATTGATGCTCAAGTTTATGATGAAGATAATCTTTATTTCGCATCTGTTATTACACCAATGCGCGGTTTTGATTTTTATGAATTTTATGGAACGAGATATTTCCTGACAAATTTAGAGTTCCGATATCCGTTTGTTGATTATCTGCAAACCAATTTTCCATTGCCAATGACTATCCGCTATGTTACCGGAGCCCTGTTTCTTGACTTGGGTGCGGCCTGGGATAATGATGAAACATTCAAAGGTGGCAGCTCAGTTGGCGACCCACATCTGCAGGATATTCGAGCCGGGTTTGGTTTTGGCATGAGAGCAAATCTGGGGATATTTGTGCTAAGATATGATTTGGCTTGGAAAACGAACTTTGCCACAGTGAGTGCTCATCCCAATTATTCATTTTCGCTTGGTGCCGATTTTTAAACTCATCACCCGATGAGCAAAACAATATGGCTTAAATTTTGGTGTGTAAGATGGTTTCAACTATAGCTCAATTGACTTATTTCTTAAATAAGTGCACGCGATTGCATATTTATTATGCATGTAAATACATATGTTCAATATTTGTAGCGTGTAACTCGTTGTTCCACAAAAGATATAATATTGTTTTTTCCCCGGCATACAATATGCGTTATACTTTTTTGAATAATAATTTTTAGGAGTTTATATTATGAGATTTAAGCCATTTTTTTTGGCCATATTGTTGTTTTTGATCTTTTCTGTTCAGAGTTTTGCCCTACCGCCATCATTTGCCGTTAACGGAACCACTAGAATGGATCTGAGAATTAATAATTCTCTCTTGAATTTCTCGGGCGGAACACAAGACTGGACATTGATTAGAGAATTTGCCGGATGGGAAGCAAAAAATAATTTTGGTTATTATACCAACTTTACAAATCCTTCTCCTTCCATTATTTTCCCAGGTTCGGCTTCGGCTGTTTCGTATGCCACTACAAATATTGGGGCCGGAACAGACGTTGGTCTTTATCATCACTCCGATTTAGGCCTTTTGGATGGTGATCCTTATTTATATTCTCATACCCAATTTACAACAGGTACCGGAAATAACGTTTATCAGTTCTTTTATGTTTTTGATGTTAAACAATATCAAGGTACAAATGCCGCATTTACTATTAAAAAGGATGGTTTTTCATATACAACTCGCGGTAATTATGATTATCTGGTTTATGTTGATGACAGTGGCGCTGGACCGGATTATGATCATAACGACATGATTCTGGGAGTTAGTTCGGCGGTGCCCGAACCAGGAACTATAATTCTCTTGGGGCTTGGACTGGCCGGTATGGGTTGGTTTCGAAGAAAAGAATAGAATAATTAAAAATAATTTTTAAAGCCGAACAATCATGGATTGTTCGGCTTTTTTTATATTTAAACTATTTAATCCTATTCTTTATCTTCTTTTACTTTTGAATTTCCGTTTGGTTTGTCATCTTTGGATGAGGCCTTGATTTGTTCGGCCATCATGTCCAGTGCCTTTTCGACGCGGTCGAATACTGAATCCTTGGTGAATCCGCCGCTCGGCAATTCTTTACCAGCCGGTATCCCGGTTAGCATTTCAATGCCTTCACTTATTGTTTTTATCGGATAGATGTTGAACTTCCCGGCCGCTACCGCCTCAATTACTTCAGGTTTTAATTGCAGATCATTGACATTTTGGATCGGTATTAAAACACCCTGTTTACCGGTTAATCTTTTTGATTTGCAGACATCAAAGAAGCCTTCGATTTTTTCATTGGCGCCGCCGATTGGTTGTATTTCGCCGAACTGATTAACCGAACCGGTAACAGCCAGGTCCTGTCTTATCGGAATCCTAGCCAGTGATGATAAAATGGCATAAATTTCGGTTGAGGATGCCGAGTCACCATCAACACCGGAATAAGACTGTTCAAAACAGATCGAGGCCGACATCACTAATGGTTTTTTCTGCGCAAATTTGCCGCGAAGATAACCGGTTAGGATCAGAACTCCTTTATTATGAGTCGGACCTGAGAGATCGGCTTCACGTTCAATATTAACAATGCCAGCTCTTCCAACTGATGTTCGCACTGTAATTCGCGTTGGTCGGCCGAAACTATACTCGCCGTTGCCATAGACGGCCAAACCATTTATCTGCCCAACTTTTTTGCCGCTGATATTTATCAGGTAAGTATTATTTTCATACATATCCTGAACTTTGGTTTCGGTCAGATTAACGCGCTCTGTTTTTTGGCGAATAGCCAGACGAACATCCTTTTGAGTCACGGTTTTATGCTTTTTGTCAACCGCGCAAAATCCAGCTTCCCTGACAATATCAGCAATATTTGAAAATTGAGTCGATAATCGATCTTTCCGCCCCGCCAAACGGCTTCCAAAGGCGGCAACTTCTTCCAGAGCGCCGGTATCAAACGGTGGGAGAGATTCGTTGTCAGTTATCCTTTTTATAAACGAAACATAATCTTTCAGCGACTTATCATTAAGTTTCATAACATGATCGAATTCGGCTTTGATTTTAAAGATCTTCTTAAAATCTTCTTCATAGTTCCAAAGCGAATGATAAATCCGTCTTTCCCCGATCAGAACCACCTTGACATTGATAGGGATAGCTTCCGGCGTTAAGGCCGATCCAGCCATCATATAGAATGGATCATATCCGGAAATCTCAAGTTCCCCTGTAGTTAGAGTTCGCTTAAGCGGTTGCCAAACGCCTGTTTCTGTAAATAAGTCAAGGGCACTGATAACTAGAAAGCCACCCGATGCGCGAAGTAGCGATCCCGATTTAATTCTTGAAAAATCGGTGCGCCAATATCCAAAGCGGTCGACTACCCTTTCCAAAGTACCAAAAAGATTACGATAGGATGGGGAATTTTCGATTATAATCGGGATCTTTTTGGTCTCACTGTTATCAAGAACCAGATTGACAGCAAATTCTTCAAATGGTTCTTTTTTCCTAAACGGCGGAGCCTCTTCTTCTCCGCGGCGGGGACGCGATTCTTTGAATCTATCCAAATCGTTAAGAAGCTCCTGTTTTGCCGACTCAAGATATTCGCAGACTCTTTTATCGGGATATTTCTTTTTTAACAGATCAAATTTATCGGTGACAAGCGGAGAGATAAAAGAAAAATCCAACTCCTCCAGCACCGATTCCAGTTTATTGCCTAATTTTTTTGCTTCTGCCGCAACCTGATCCATTTCGCGGCGTAATTTACTTTTTGTCGCTTCAATTTCCACCAGACGCTCTTTGGAGAATTTCCCATCGCGAGCCAAATATTCGAGTTTTTCAATCGAAGCTGGCTCTTTGTCGATTACCGGCTGTAATTCTGTTCTAATTTCGCTGTCGCTGATTTGAAGCTGAACCATTACGAATCCGCTATCAATCATCTTTTTTTCAAACTCAGTCAGGATTTTTTTCTGACGGTTGGAATAATCGTTGATTAACCGGTTCCTTTTATCTTTAAAGTCTTCACCAGTGAAAATTTTGGGGACCGCTTTACGAAGTGAACTTATAATAAATTCCGCCTCTTTCTTAAACTGGCGTCCTTCACCAGCTTTGAAGGAAAGCGCCAGCGGACAATCGGGATCGCTGAAATTATTGACATAACAAATATCATTTAACTGAGGTTTTTTGGTATCGAGTTCTTCAAGAAGGTGTTTGATTGTTGAAGAACGGCCGGTTCCGGTAAGCCCTGTTACAAAAATATTGTAGCCGTTACTTTTGACCTTGAGGCCGAGTTTTATAGATTTGACCGCCTTTTCCTGGCCAATAATTGATCGGCATGGTTTAACATCGTCCGATGATTTTAATTTCAATTTTTTAAAATTAGTAACCGGAGAAAGATCTCTTGGTTTTAATCCTTTTACAGGACTGATATTTTTAGTTTTTTTTGGCGCCATCTAACCTCCATTATTGGATTTAAATCAATATAACCATTCATATATTCAAACACAAGGATTCTTGACAAAGTCAAATCTTGACATAGCAAAATTTCATATTATATTGTTGTAAATATTTTAATAATGGCGGTATCGTCTAGTGGTTAGGACGAGGGATTCTCAGTCCTTAAACCGGGGTTCAATTCCCCGTACCGCTATAATAAATCGCTGGCAGAGGAAAATGATAAATCAAAATCAACCTTTGCCAGCGCTTTTTTTATAATCGATAGTTCAATGAATGGCTTTCCATCTCTCCGCAAAATCAGCTTGTTAAATTCTATATTTTGGCTTAGTTTCTGAATGATAATACTTTAAGCAATTCTACCTAATTGCTGAATGAAGTTATGACATTAAATGGTTTGGGAGTAAGATTATGACCGAAATAAGGATGACCGGAGAGATAAGAACTGACCTTGATTGTGAGGTGAAAGGTCTGCCTGCCGAACGTTGGGGAGAAGCGGTTTTTAATATTGGTGATGAAGAACTGGTGATGGAGGTTAGCGTTGAGGACAGCACAATTGTAGCTATTATGGCCGGTGAAGATGCCGTCTGGAAAGGCAGCTACGAAGGATTGAAAAAGCTTCTCAAAGGAGAAATTAAGGCTCGATAGATACCGCATCGATTTATTAGTCTATAGGTAAACAAAACAGAGAGGAATATTTTCTGTGCGACCAAAATTACGATTTCTATCCGATGAACTAATAGAACAAATTATTTCCGAAGCAAGAGATCTTCTTTGTAATTTCGGGATTGAGATTCATAATGAAAACGGGGTCAAGCTGCTTACCGATTTCGGAGCGAGATTCGATAAAACCAAAGATCGCCTGTATTTCACAAATGATATAATTGACAAATCACTCAAGTCGTCGCCGGCATCATTTAAGCTGTATGATTCATTTGGCAAAGAGGCAGTCGATCTTTCAGGTTTTAATGTCAATTTTACGCCAGGATCATCGGCGATAAATATTCTGGATAATAAAACCGGTTTGATTCACCGCCCGACCACCGATGATTATATTCAATTTACAAAATTGATGAGCCAGATGAATTTTATCAGCTCACAATCAACCTGTATGGTTACTTCTGATGTCGATGAAAAAATATCGGACAGTTATCGACTGTATCTAAGCCTTATGTTTTGTGAGAAACCGGTTGTGACCGGAGCTTTTACAATCGAAGCGTTTGAGATAATGAAAAATCTTCAGCTGGCTATTCGAGGAACAAAAGAAAAGCTGGCCGAAAAACCGTTGACAATTTTCTCGGCCTGCCCGACCGCACCATTAAAATGGAGTAAAACGACTTCACAAAATGTTATCGACTGTGCCGAATATTCAATCCCGGTTGAGTTTGTATCGATGCCGTTAACCGGATTTATGGAACCGGTGACACTGGTCGGTTCGCTGGTTCAGCATACCGCCGAGACATTAAGCGGTATTGCTATCAGCCAGTTGACCAATCCGGGGACGCCGATTCTATATGGTGGTTCTCCGGCGATATTTGATATTCGTTATGAGACAACCCCGATGGGTGCGATCGGCACGATGATGATTGACTGCGCCTATAACGAAATCGGTAAGTATCTTAATCTGCCGACCCAGGCTTATATCAGTCTCAGCGATGCCAAACTACTTGATGCTCAGGCTGGTTTGGAGACATCGATGGGTGCGACCTTAGCGGCACTGTCCGGAATAAATAATGTCTCCGGTCCCGGGATGCTCGATTTTGAATCGCTTTTCAGTCTTGAAAAGCTGGTTGTTGACAATGAGATTTGCGGTCTGGTAAACAGGATGCTCAAAGGTATCGAGCCAAAAGAAGATTTTCCCTCGCAGCCGAAATTCGAAGAGATGCTTAGGGATGGTCATCTTATGATCTCTGATCATACCCGGCGTTATTTGAAGGAAGAGATTTATTTCCCTGGGCCGGTTATCGATCGTGCTAACAGGTCGCGTTGGCAGGAAGAAGGAAGTCTGACTTTGGGGAAACGGGCCGAAGCGGAGGTTAATAGAATTATCTCAGAATATGAGCCAATTGCACTGACTGATGAAACCAAAAATGAATTAACTGCTCTGATGTTATCGGAAGCCAAAAAATATGGAATGAGTAGTCTTCCCAAAATTTAACGATGCCTATAATTACAGAAATAAATATTACCGATACAGTTCCGACAATAGCGGCAATTCTTAAGGCGCAAGGCATACCAGACGATCTGCAGCCGGATCAAAGAATAATTGATTTGGCACAACATGCGCTGACAATTTATAAAAACCTGGCCAAACCAAAAGGTATAACAAAAGAAATTTCTACGGAACAGTTCGAAACTCTCTATTTGGGGAATGGAAAAAACGAGACTGAAACCCCGCTTGAAAATATCTATAAATTATCTAACAAGCTGGCTCTGTTCGCCGTTTGTCTTGGCAATGAAATTTGCGATGACATATCCAGACTTTTTGAACAAAATGATTTTGCTTTAGCCTCAATGCTTGATTCAACCGCTTCCGAGGGTGTTGAAAAGGCGGCGATATTTATCGAAAAAACATTTGCGGATAGTTTAAGCATCAAAAACAGTTTATCATTGGAAGTTGCTACCCGTTTTAGTCCCGGCTACTGTGGCTGGCATATCAGCGGCCAGAGAAAACTGTTCGATTATCTGAATCCTAAAAAAATAGAAATAGAACTCAAAGAGAGTTTTCTGATGGAACCTATTAAATCTATCAGCGGTGTTCTTGTGGCGGGGAAAAAAGAGATATTTGAATTTGATGATAATTATATTTTTTGTGCCGACTGCGCGGACCATTCCTGCCGCAAAAGAGATTTTTCGATTCCGGGGAGTAAATAATGTCTGAAGATAATAATCTTAATGCCCCAAATTTCTCAGATGTTTCATCAATTGAAACCAACTCCGGAATTAGTCAATCGGTGCAAAAATTTGTCTGGGCTTTTGTTATTCTGGCCGGATTGTATGGTCTGTACCAGGCGATCTCATTGGCATGGGTAGGCGATGATGCCTTTATATCATTTCGGTATGCCAAAAATCTTATTGATGGTTTAGGCCTTGTTTACAATGTTGGTGAAACGGTCGAAGGGTACACTAATTTTCTCTGGACAGTTATGATCTCCGGTGCGATGCTAATTGGTTTGGAACCGATTCTTTTTACTCAGGTTGTTGGAATTATTTCATATCTGTTTACATTTTTGATTCTTGTTTACTTATCGGTGAAATTATCGAACCGATCAAAAATAAAATTACTGGTATTTCCGCTGGCTGCGATAGCAATAATGCTTCAGTACGATTCTCAGGTATGGGCCACATCTGGACTTGAAACTGCCTGGGTCACTTTCCTGATAACCTTGGGTTTTGCCATATTGATTTTAGCCGAATCAAGGAAACTGTTTTTAGTGGCTGGGATTATAATGATAATGGCGGTTTTATCACGACCTGATGCGATGATATTTTATATAATAGCACTGCCGTATATTTTTCTGCGTAGCAAAAAATCCTTGCCAAATATGGTTTATTATCTATTGCCATTAGTGTTAATCTATTTGCCCTACTGGATTTTGCGCTATTCCTATTATGGATACCCTTTCCCTAATACATATTATGCCAAGTCAGCTTATATTTCATGGTACTCTCAAGGTTTTATATATTTTTGGACCTATATTAAAACATATTACGCATTTATTCTTCTGTTGCCGGCCATTGTTTGGACACTCCCGCGATTGTTCAGGCATATTAAATCTGAGAAATCAATAACAGAAATAAAATATCGCATCTGGTTGCTGGCTATATTGTTTATCGTTCCTTTTATATTTTATGTGGTTCGGGTCGGTGGAGATTTTATGTTTGCCCGCTTTTTTATCCCGATAGCACCTATTTGTTTTCTTATTTTAGAAACAGTACTGTTTTCTTTGAATATTAAAACCATATATAAATATGGAATTGGCGCAATTATTGTTCTGTCGGTTTTATTTCGGTGGGATCATTTTTCGCAGGAAGATGCAATTATCAGTGGAATAATTGATGAGCGAACCTATTACCCTGACGAAAAAATTGAGCAGGCCAAAATTGATGGCGAACGAATAAAAAAATGCATTGAGGGACTTGATGTTGTCGTCGGGTTTTTTGGAGCCAAGGCGATGGTCGTATATTATGCCGAGTTTCCTGTTGCTATCGAATGCCATGCCGGTTTAACCGATGAATTTATTGCGCACCAAAGGCTCAAATTCCGCCGACGTATAGGTCATGAGAAGAGCGCCCCTGAATCATATATGGCAAAACGAGGGATAAATTTTATTGTAATTGGGACCGACCCGGTCACTCCTGATGTTGTTGGTATCATTTCATTTAACGGAACAATATTACCGATTAAGTATTATGAGAATGAATTGATGAACAAATTAAAAACTATCCAGGGAGTCGAATTTGTCGACTTTCAGTTGTTTCTGGATAATTATATTACAAATATAAATAATGTTACAACCGAGAAACTAATTGAGGATTTTGATCAATTCCAGTACTATTACTTTAATATTAATAATGATACCTTACGTTATGATATTTTTGCAAACAACATAATTGAAAGAATGAATCAAGGTGGCGAATAATTTAGTAAATTATAAAATCCTTAACGAAAGAACGTTGTATGAGTATATTTGAGGAATTATCAAATAATCTTCAAGCCGGTAACACCGAAGCAGTAGCCAAGCTGACTCAACAGGCAATTGATGAGCATAAAGAACCAAAAGATATATTGGACAATGGACTTATTGCCGGGATGGCGGTTATAGGGGAGAGGTTTAAATTACATAAGATATTTTTGCCCGATGTTTTGCTTGCCGCTCGAGCGATGTATGCCGGGATGGATTTACTAAAGCCGTTAATGATTAAAGAAGGTATTCCATCGATTGGCAAAGTCGTTATCGGAACTGTGAAAGGTGACCTGCATGATATCGGAAAAAATCTGGCCGGTATCATGCTAAAAGGAGCCGGATTTGAAATTATCGATCTGGGGAAAGATGTCACCCCGGAAAAGTTTATCGATACTGCGGAAGAAGAAAACGCCGATATTATTGGCCTTTCAGCTCTCTTGACAACAACAATGATTGGAATGAAAGATGTGGTTGAACTGGCCAAAAAACGAGGACTCGGTGATCGGGTGAAAATTATTGTTGGCGGAGCACCATTAAGTTCTGAATATGCCAGAGAGATTGGAGCCGATGCGTACTGTTTCGATGGTATCAGTGCTGTTGAAACGGTCAAACGGCTATTGAAAATAACCTAACGGCGAATTGAAGTAAAACCGAATGAAAAATATTCTTGAGAGAATAAAAGCGGGCGAAATACTGGTTGGCGATGGTGCTATGGGCACGATGCTCTTTAGAAAAGGTCTTAAAATGGACCAGTGTCCGGAAAAATTGAATCTCGATAATCCGATGATAATCGAAGAGGTCGCTCAATCATATTTGGATGCCGGTGCTGATTTAATTGAAACCAACAGTTTTGGTGGGTCTCCATTAAAACTGGCGATGTATTCTCTTGAGGACAAAACTGAAGAAATAAATAGGATAGCTATTCATTCGGTTCGGAAAGTTATCGGTGAATCGGCTTTTTTATCTTTTTCTTGCGGACCGACCGGACGAATATTAAAACCGTATGGTGACACCGAACCTGTTGAGATGCTGGAATCGTTCAAGCGGCAGATAAAAGTTGCCATAGATGAAAATGTCGATCTAATCTGTATTGAAACGATGACCGATATATTTGAAGCAAAACTGGCGATTGATGCTGTTAAATCGTTTTCTGCTGATATCCCGATTGTTGCAACAATGACCTTTGATCCAACGCCCAATGGGTTTTTCACCATTATGGGTGTTAGTGTCGAGCAGGCTTGTAAAGAATTGGTAGCGGCCGGTGCCGATATTATCGGTTCCAATTGCGGCAACGGTATTGATAATATGATTAAGATAGCAGCCGAATTTAAAAAATATGCAACGACCCCGATTATCATACAATCAAATGCCGGTTTGCCTGAGATCAAAAATGGTGAGGCAGTTTATTCCGAGACACCTCAATTTATGGCCGATAAAAGTCAAAGACTTCTTGATATCGGGGTAAGTATAATAGGTGGCTGCTGTGGAACAACTGAGAAACATATTGCCGCGATCAGACAGGTTGTTGATAATTACAATATGGACAAAAATAATTCATGAACAAATTCGACAGACAATTCTGGATCCCTTATATAGTTCAGCTGGTCCTGACTCTGATCCGACTTGTACCATTCCTGTATCCGGAATCTCGAACCTGGGGATTTAATCATCTGATATTTTTACCGACTCCATATTCGTATGCCTTTATTGGTCTGGCGATATTTGCTTTGGTTTTACCATTTTGGAAAAAATCAGAAATTTTGGGTGAAAATATTGCCAATTGGTTTGTTGCGTCATTTATTGTATCAGACCGGAAATTTTATTATCGTATTCTTTTTGCCGTTTGTCTAACTATTCTGTTTGTTCTTTTTTCCGCAGGGACACATTACCTTGGTGATGGTTTTGGATATCTGAAAATACTTGGTTCCTCCGATAGAGTTCTCGAAAAGTGGAGCGAAGTTGGCGCCTCGGAACTGATGTCGTTTATTCAATCTTTGCTTGGTGCAAAAACTGAACAAACCGCCTTGCTCTCTTTTCAGATTGTATCATACATCTCAGGATTTGTTTTTGTTCTGTTTCTTTTTTCAATCTCAAAATTGATAACAGATTCAGCTGTGATAAGATTGTTGACTTTTTGCCTGTCAATATTATCGGGTGTTTTACTACTGTTTTTTGGGTATGTCGAATACTATCCGCTGGTATGGGGTTTGATGGCGGCTTACTTGTATTTTGCTTTAAGATTCCTGAAGACAGGTGTTGGTTTGACTTTTGTATGGTTATTTCAATTATTGGGTATATTGTTTCATTTACAGCTTGCCATATTTATCCCCGGAACTTTGTATCTCACCTTTAGCTCAGGCAAAGGCAAACAGCTTTATAAATCGTATAAAAAAATACTTTGGTTCTTAATCGGAGCTGGATCTCTTGGTATTCTCGCAATCGCCTATCATAAATATACAACTGATTTGTACTTTCAGGATATCTTCCTTCCGCTTTTTCATGGAAAACCGATTGATTCGGACTATGCGATCTTTAGTCTATCTCATATCGTTGATATTCTCAATGAATTTATCCTGATTTCGCCGCTGCTGTTGATGCTGATATTCTTTAGTACAAATAAATTTAAAAGGTTATTGTCGAACATAACTGCAAGATTATTGGGATTGTTAACTATTTGTGGAATGTTTTTTATTCTAATCATAGATCCCAAGCTGGCTCTACCTCGGGATTGGGATCTGTTTTCGTTTGTTCTGTTTCCAATTCTGCTTCTTTTTATTATTTGTCTGAAAGAACCTGAAATGAAAAGAATCCACAAATTTGTTTTACCGATGATTATTTTTGCCTTTATCTCAACCATTCCGGTGTTACTTCTTTTTCTAAATAATGACCGGTCACTTAAATATACTGAGTATATTATATCGCTTCATCCGCAAAAATCATATGGTTCACTGGTTGTTCTTAATGAATATTATGACAGCATCGGAAACAAAGTAAAAAGTGAATCTCTAAAGGCGGCGTTTAATCCCAAGCATTCCAGAATTAATCAACTCAATTTGGCTATGAAAGCTATGGATGACGGAAACCTGAAGTTGGCTGAAACTATCATCAAGTCGATCAAACCTGATAAATATGACGGAGACTATCAGAGAATTTGGGGGCGATATTATTATATGCAGGGTAATTACGTCAAGGCTCTGGAATATCTTGATCGTGCCGTTCAACTCAGAGCCTATAATTCACTGTACTCTTGGCAGCGGGCGATGATATATATTGGTTTATCGAAAAATGATAAAGCACTGGATGATTTGAAAAATGCTTATGATCTTGATAATTCAAGCTTGAGAGTCCTTGATGGTTTATCATATATGTACTTCTCCTCCAAACAATATGATTCATCGATTTATTATGCCAAAGAAATGGTTCGTGTTGATCCTGCTCAAATAGGTGCATACTATATGCTGGCTAACTCATATTATGGTCTCAAAGATTATAATGCCGCACTCCAAAATGCTCAGTATTTTATTGAGAAAACTGAGGGTACAAATATTTATAATAATCAGCGGGAACAGTTGCTTAATATGATTAGTGTGATTAGCAAAGGTTCCAAGGCACCATAAAATTGAAGAAGCAAAGATGCAAAATCGAATACTATTAAGAATTATCGCAGCTGTCACAGTCTTGTACTGGTTGATTCTATTATTAAAACTCGATATATTTCAATTTATCTCCGGCTATACCTGGCACTTTATGCA
>JAQBFG010000100.1:0-19081 GCA_032123495.1 Candidatus Zixiibacteriota bacterium
ATCCGGATTGCGGAGCGTTCCATTGCTGAAGAGTCAGAACCAGGGCGCCGATCAGTCCAGCCAGAGCAAGATAAGACAGGAAAGTTCTGTTTTTAAAGATATTCCCGACTACCAGAATAAACATTCCTACCGCCAGTAAGAATATCTCCGGGTAGAGAATATCAAAAAATATAGCTGCTGATTTTATATCCATAATTATTCTATAACTTCTTATTACGTCTTTTCTTCTTTATCTGCTTTCAAATTCGATGCCTCACGGGCATCAAAAACTAAATACCTCAGCCGCCTCCAAAACCAACTTCGACCGCACCATCTTTTACAATAACAGGAACTATCGCTTTTCCCCCGGCAATTTTAATCGCTTCTTCTTTTGCGCCAGGGACATCGTAAACATCGATCTCTTTAAAGGCTATCCCCTCTTTAGTAAAATGTTCCTTTGCGGCGGTGCAATAGGGACAACCCGGTTTGGTATAAATTGTGACTTCGGGCATACTATTTTCCTCCAATGGTAACAGTGTGAGTATCGCATCTGTCGCCAACACATTTATACCCTTTGCTCATCCCAGCTTCGCTGGCAGTCCGAGAGAAATTCACAATACTAACTAAATTTTTGACTGCCGGTTCTAATCGTTCAAGAAACGGTTTGGGATAAATACCGATCCAGAAAATCAAGATTACTAATGGAATTAAAATGATTTTCTCGCGAAGATCTAAATCTTTCAACTTTTCATTTTCAGGATTGGTAATTTTTCCAAAGATGACACGCTGTAACATCCAGAGCATATAACAGGCGGCCAGGATCACCCCAGTAGCAGCGATAATAGCATAAACCGGATTAGCCTTATACACACCCAGCAAAATCAAAAACTCACCGACAAATCCATTTGTCAGCGGTAAACCAATCGATGAGAGTGAGGCAATCATAAAAAATACCGAAAAGACCGGCATTGATTTGGCCAAACCGCCAAAATCGGCGATCATTCTTGTATGCCGTCTTTCGTAGATCATGCCAACAATCAAAAAGAGAGCGCCGGTTGAAATACCATGATTGATCATTTGCAACACCGAACCCTCAAGTCCCTGCACATTGAGCGCCATCATACCAAGCATCACAAAACCGAGATGCGAAACTGATGAGAAAGCGACCAATGATTTAATATCGCGCTGGACCATCGCCACCAGCGCACCATAGATAATTCCGATAAGAGCCAAAATTGAGATCAATGGAACAAACTGTAAAGTTGCCTCAGGAAACATCGGCAGACATATCCGTACAAAACCATAAGTCCCCATTTTGAGCAGGACACCGGCCAAAATAACTGAACCGGCAGTAGGAGCCTGAACATGAGCATCGGGTAACCAGGTATGGAATGGCCAGATCGGAACTTTGATGGCAAAAGCGAGTGCGAAAGCGAGGAAAATATATGTCTGAGCGCCGAGCGGAATCGGCATCTTGTATAATTCTATCATATTGAAACTGTACTCACCGGCGAAACTGTGATACATAAACATCAGATATAAAATAGCCACCAGCATCAACAGTGAGCCAAACATCGTAAAGAGTACAAATTTGATTGCGGCATAAATTTTTCTTGGTCCACCCCAAACACCGATTATAAAATACATTGGGATCAGCATCGCTTCCCAGAAGACATAGAATAGAAATAGATCAAGCGATACAAAAACACCAAGCATACCGGTCTCAAGCATCAGCATCGAGATGAAATATCCTTTCACTCCGGTTTTGACGGAGTTCCACGATGATATCATAACAATGACCGACAGAAGAGTCGTCAGCATAATAAGCAGCAGCGAGATGCCATCTATTCCCAAATGATACGAAATGCCAAAGGTGGAAATCCAGGGGATATTAACTTCAAATTGCATCCCATTGGCAACCGGGTCAAACATCGAATACATCATCAGCGAAAGAAGAAACGTTATAAAAGCAATAATCAATGCAATCGACTTCACCGAATCGTCACGCTCTTTTGGGACAAACATCAAAAGCACCGCGCCGATTAAAGGAAAAAATGTAACTAATGTCAGAATTCTATCTTCCACATCATCTCAATAAAACAAAAAGTAATAAAACAACTACGCCGGCCAAAAATATGGTCGCATAAGTTCTCAGTCGGCCGGTCTGAACCGTTCTCAGTCCGGTCGATATATCGCCAACAACAACCGCCAGACCGTTTATCAGTCCGTCGATTATAAAGACATCTACAATTTTCCATAAAAACAATGAGCCGTTGACAATCGGTCTGATAATAACAGCGCCATACAACTCATCGATAAAATATTTTCCAAGTAATAATTTATGCAAACCAGACATACTGTTTCTGAGTTTGCCGCTTAAGTCAGTATTCTTACGATAGAGATACCAAGCCAAATAAATTGATAATAATACCAGTAAAACCGAACTACCCATCAATAATAATTCTGTCCCAGCGCTATTTGATCCTGAGGTCAGAACATGCGTAGCAGCCGGAAGATTCTGTCCGGCATGAAGCACCGGTTCCAGAAAATTCTCAAAATAATTGACTCCACCCAGAACATGCGGAATACCAACATAGCCTCCAACAATAGATAGTACTGCCAGAAGCATAAGAGGAACAGTCATCACCTTCGGCGACTCGTGCAGATGTTCTTTCGCGTGCGAGTCCATTCTGCCTTCGCCATAAAAGGTCAAATAAACCAGACGAAACATATAAAAAGCGGTCATCGCTGCCGCGGCAACGCCAAAAACCCATAACCAGGTCGAACCATACTGTGATGAAAAAGCTTTCCAGAGAATTTCATCTTTAGAGAAGAAACCGGAGAAGAGCGGAATTCCGGCGATAGCCAAGGTAGCGATCATAAAAGTCCAATAGGTAGTTGGCATATGCTTTTTAAGCCCGCCCATATAACGCATATCCTGCTGTCCGGCCATGGCATGAATCACCGAGCCGGAACCAAGGAATAATAATGCTTTGAAAAATGCATGGGTCATCAGATGAAAAATACCGGCGCCAAAAGCAGCCACACCACAGGCAACAAACATATATCCAAGCTGACTTACGGTAGAGTATGCCAATACTCTTTTGATATCATTCTGGGCCAAAGCAATCGTCCCGGCAAAAAAGGCGGTCGCCATCCCAACGATAGCTACCACCGCCAAGGTTGTCGGTGCCATCATATATAAAACATTTGATCGTGCAATCATATAGACACCGGCAGTTACCATTGTTGCCGCATGTATCAATGCTGAAACCGGAGTGGGACCTTCCATCGCATCGGGAAGCCAGACAAATAGCGGTATCTGAGCCGATTTACCGGTCGCACCAAGAAACAGTAATAATGTCGCCGCCGTAATTAGAGTTCCTCCGACAGCAAACATCGCCGGGGCCTTTTCAAAAACTGTTGCAAAATCGAGTGAACCGACCTGCCAGAAAATAATAAAAAGTCCCAATAAAAATCCAAAATCGCCGATCCGGTTAACAATAAATGCTTTCTTTCCGGCATCGGTCGCAGATTTCTTTTCAAACCAAAACCCGATTAACAAATAGCTGCAGAGGCCAACTCCTTCCCACCCGACAAACATCAGAAGATAATTGTCTGCCAAGACCAGAATCAGCATTGAAAAAACAAACAGATTCAGGTAAGTGAAATATCGCGAAAATCCGGGATCATCGCGCATATACCCGATTGAATAAATATGTATCAGGAAACTGACACCGGTCACAACCAGCACCATAATTATAGAGAGCGGGTCGAGGAGAAAACCAATATTGACATTAAACTGCCCTGAGGGAATCCAAACAAATAGAATCTCTTCAATAGCTCTGGCCTCGGCAGGCAATGATAACAGCTCAAAAAACAGATGAGCACTGTAAAAGAATGATAATCCAATCGCACTACAGGCGACAAATGCGGAAATCTTTTTACTTAAGCGGCCAAGAAAGAGCCCATTGATTAAAAATCCGATCAGTGGAAATAGTGGTATGAGATATTATGAGTATTCCATTAGTTCGATTACCGCTTCATCAGGTTAAATTTATCTGCATTTATTGTATCACGTTTCCTATAAACCATAATAATAATAGCCAATCCAACCGCTGCTTCCGCCGCCGCTACAGTCATCACAATAAAGACCAGCACATGCCCATCCATCAGATTATGCATCAATGAAAAAGCTATAATTGAAAGATTGGCAGCATTAAGCATCAGCTCTATCGACATAAAAATAATTATCAGGTTGCGAGATATAATCACACCACTGGCACCTATGGCAAATAAAAGGGCGCTAAGTATCAGATAATGTTCAATAGGAACTATCAAATCTGTTCCCCCTTATCATTGGTTTCTTTTTTGGCCATTAAGACTGCGCCAACTATCGCGATTAAAAGAAGAATCGAGGTCAGCTCAAAAGGAAAGAGATACTTGGTAAATAATAATTCCGCAACCGGTTTGACATTGCCAAAATCAGAGGCAACAGTAACAGGCGATTGAGAAATACTACCGGTGAAAACAGTCTGCTTAATAATTATTACAATTTCAAAAAAGAAAATAATTGCCAACGTATATTTTGTTGTCAGTCCGAGTTTTGGTCTTTCTTCTTCAAATCTCTCCCCTCGCAGATTTAAAAGCATAATAACAAAAAGAAACAAAACCAGAATCGCTCCAGCATAAACAATAATCAGTAAGGCTCCCACAAACAGTGCACTTAATTGAACATACAAAACCGCCTGAGCGATCAAAGAAACGATCATAAACATAACCGAGGCGACCGGATTACGCTGAAGAATCATCATCACCGCACCGCCAACAGCAAAAATTGCGCAAATATAAAATATGACTATGTCCAGCGCCATTTCCTAAAAAATCCTCCGTACCTTTCGGATAATCTTTTTAAACGGTTTCTCCTTAGTCGGTCGATTTGCCAACATCTGATCCTTAGTATAAATAAACGATTCACGACTGTCATTCGAAAACTCATATTCATGTCCAAGAAAAATAGCTTCCTCCGGACAGGCTTCCTCACAAAATCCGCAATAGATACAGCGCAGAAGATTTATTTCGTAAACTTCGGAATACCGTTCGCCTTTTTCATTCTCCGCCGGTTCCATATAAATGGCATCCGCCGGGCAGGCGGCGGCGCAAAGTCCGCAACAGACGCATCGTTCGCTGCCATCTTCATATTTTTCCAAATAATGAAGGCCGCGATAACGGGGCGCCATCGGCATCTTCTCTTTCGGATACTGAAGTGTAACCGGTTTTTTAAAGAGATGCTTAAAGGTTGTATAAAAGCCTTTAGGTAGCGCGATTAAGACCGTCTTTACAAAATCAAACATAATTTCCAACTACAACCTTTGCAAAAATGCCGTTACCATTACGTTGGCCAGGGCCAATGGGAAGAGAACTTTCCATCCAAAATTCATTAACATATCATACCGCAGTCGTGGCAAAGTAGCACGAATCCAGATATAAAAACACATAAAGAAAAATACTTTAATAGCAAACCACACAAACGGCGGCAAAAACGGCCCCTGCCATCCACCCAAAAAGATCGTTGTCGCAACCGAAGATACCGCGATCATATTGGCATACTCGGCCATAAAAAACAGCGAGTAACGCATCGATGAATACTCGGTCAAATATCCGGCCACCAGTTCCGATTCGGCTTCAGGTAAATCAAACGGCGAGCGATTTGTTTCGGCGACTGCGCAAATTACAAAAAGAACAAAACCGAGCGGCTGTCGAAAAATAAACCAGTTGAACAGACTATCCTGCTGTTCGACCAGCTCGACCATCGAAAGGGTATTGGCCACAAGGATGACACCTATTATAGATAGACCATAGGCGACCTCATAAGAGATCATTTGAGCCGAGGAACGAATACCACCCAATAGCGAATATTTGGATCCAGCTGACCATCCAGCCAAAACGATACCATAGACGCCTAGTGAAGTGACCGCAAAAACAAACAGGATTCCTATATTCAGATCTGAAATCACCATATCGATCTTCTGATCAAAAATTGTCAGTGTATCACTGACCGGAACAACTGCAAATGATAATAAAGCCGGAATAAATGAAATAATCGGGGCCAAAGCATAGGTTATCTTCTCTGCCTTATCCGGAACAATATCTTCTTTAAAAATAAGCTTGACCGCATCGGCAATCGGCTGCAGCAAACCATAAGGGCCAGCCATATTTGGTCCAATACGGTGTTGGAAACGACTAAGCAGTTTGCGTTCAAGCCATGTCGACCAGGCCACACCCATTAGGACGACCGTAACTATCACGGTAACTTTGACAGCCGAAGCTATTAAAAAGGCGACCGTGCTCATGTTCCCTCAACTACTGTAAGTTTCACTCTATCGACATTCCTCTTGCGCATCTGAAGGATATTTACCGGACTGGCCGAAAAATTACGGTATGCCCTGACTACGTCATTATCGATATACTCAGATATTTTTACCGGCAAATTAATCTTTCCTATTTCAGATTCTACGCGAACAATTGAACCTTCTTTTACATCCAGTTTTTCCGCTAAACCTGGCGAAATTTCCAAAAATGCTTCCGAACAGAAACTTGATAACGAGTTTGATTTCTCTGTATAATATCCAAAATGATGCAGTTCATTAGATACTAACAAAGGAATCTCAAATTCGGGGTTTTGCTTTTCTTCAATATATTCAATCGCGCAGGTTTCAAAACTATTTTGGTTTTCGTCAGGTTGAAGCAACGTTTTTATTTCAGGAATAAGTTCATCAATCATTTCAAATAATGGCGTTTTCAATCCCTGAGAAATTTTATTTATTATTTGATATGCCGGTAACGAAAAACCAATCGGTTTAATAGCGGCATTAAATTTTTGTTCGACACCTTCAAGATTAACAAAGCTGCTTTCATATTCAACCCAGGTCGAAAGTGGTAGAACAACATCGGCCAGCTGCGTCGTTTCGGTTTCACAAATATCGGCGACAACCAGAAAATCGAGTTTTTCGAGCCCTTCCTTAACGACTGCACCATCGGGATATTCAAGCATTAGATTGCTGCCTATGATAAACATCGAATCAAGCTCTTCTTTAATCGATGAACGAATCATCTGATCGAGAGCGAGTCCATCGTTATCAGGATAATTATCCCAAATCTGCTTCAATTTGAGAATCGATCTTTCAGACAGATGCGGCATCACGGCCAGTTTTTCGGCGCCTTTGCTGTTGGCTGCCTGTGATAAAACACCTACCTGTCCCTTATCAAAGATACCGGCCAGTAAACATAAATTAATTATTGCACCAGCCAACTCTTCGCGATTAATCGCACTGGTCAACAACTCACCGGCGATTAGAGAAATGTTTTTGGCTTCTGCAATCACTTTGGCCAATGAATTAATTCTTGCAACTTCAATTCCGGATATATTGGATGCCTTTTCGATGGTATTGGGAGATAACCTGTTTTTTAAATCACTGGCGTTTTCATACTGAGTCAGGTTTTGATCGATCAGACTGACACAGAGACCATTAAGCAAAGCATGTAAAGCACCTATGTTGTAAACCATCTCATCTGTGGCTAAACCACCGGTTTGGGTCGCAATCGGATTAAGAGCAAACAGTGAAGCATTTTTCTGAGTGATAGCTTTTCGAACCCGCAGATTGACTATTGGATGCTCTTTGGTCAAATCGGAATCGAGAACAAAAATTAAATCAGATTTTTCAATATCAGCTATTTTAAAAGGCAACGAGGTCAGCTTTGAGTAGAGATCATCCGATTTTTCAGGAAGCATTTTATATCCGGCTCTAAAATCAACATTATTGGAATTGAGAATTTTCCTGAAAAATTTAGAAAATGTATGTAAGGACAATGAATCCAGATTGGGTGATATCAGACCACCAATACAAACACCGCCTCGTTCATCCTTGATTTTCTTAAATTTCTCTGAAATTAAGCCTAATGCCTCTTCCCATGTCGCCGGAACCTGAGCATCACCCTTTTTAATAAGAGGAGTGGTCAGCCTATCCTCAGTCATTGGGACTTGATAACCATAACGGCCAACATCACAGATCCATCCTTCATCAATATTATCGTTCCTTCGTGATGTCGCCCGATATACTTTTTGCTTATTTTTCCATAAGGTCAGATTACATCCATCGGCACAATACGAACAAACCGAATCAACTGTCTGCGTGTTCCAAACTCTGATTTTGTAGCGCCAATCAGTGTTGGTCAAAGCACCAACCGGACAGATCTCGACCAGATTACCGGAGTACAACGAATCAACCTGTTCACCCGGCGGTGTATTTATCTCGGTGATATTGCCTCTTTGATAAGCGCCGAGGTCCTGTTCACCAAATATATCCTTATTCGCTCTGACGCATTTATAACAAAGAATACAGCGATTCTGATTTCTTATAATTTCAGGACCGATTCGCAAATCATCAAAAGTAGAATTTTTATCGCGAATATGCCGGTATTTCTTGAAATCAAATCGGGAGTCATCGACACCATGCTTGAAAGTCAGATTCTGAAGATCGCATTCCCCGCCTTTATCGCAAGTCGGACAGTCGAGTGGATGATTCATCAAGATAAATTCAAGAACCGCCTTTCGCCCCTGCAGCACCTTTTCAGAGGCAGTCTGAACAACCATATCGGGACCAACTTCAGTTGCGCATGAAACCATCAAGGTGCGGGCCTTTTCGATCTCAACATAACAGATCCTGCAAGCCCCGGCCGGTTTGAGTTTGGGATGCCAGCAAAACGTAGGAATCTCAATACCGATAGACCTCGCCGCTTCCAAGACGGTGGTACCTCTTGGAACCGAAACCTGCTGACCGTCAATGGTCAAATTTATGTTGTTGTTATCGTCTGACATTACTTAAACGCAAACTCCGATTTAACCATACATTTTTTATTCTGAATATGATATTCCCACTCATCACGGAACAGCTTTATTGACGACTCAATCGGCATCACTGCGGCATCGCCAAGCGGACAGACAGTCCGTCCCATAATATTCCCACAAAGCGATTCAATTTTTTCAATATCGCCCGGTTTTCCTTCGCCCCGTTCGATCCGCGAGATCAACTGCTCCAGCCATCCGGTCCCATCTCGACATGGCGTACACTTACCGCATGATTCATGTCGGTAAAAATGTATCAACCGTTCGGCCACCCAGATCATACAGGTCCGCTCATCAATAACAATCACGGCTCCGGAGCCAAGCATCGATCCGGCTTCGGCCAGCGATTCATAATCAAGTTTCACATCTATCTGATCCGGCAGTAACATCGGGGTCGATGATCCCCCAGGAATGATAGCTTTTAATTTATGTCCATCAAGCATGCCGCCGCCCAAATCGTTAATTAATACCGAAAGAGGCGTTCCTAATTCAAGTTCATAATTGCCCGGATTTTTGACATGCCCTGAGAGAGAAAATAATTTGGTGCCATTTGATTTTTCGGTCCCCATCGAAGCGTACCAATCGCCGCCATTATTTATTATAAATGGCACTGCGGCGAGCGTTTCAACATTATTAACAATCGTTGGACAGGCATAAAGACCGGCAACAGCCGGAAACGGCGGACGCATCCGAGACATTCCCCGCTCACCCTCAATCGAATTTAGCTGCGAGGATTCTTCGCCGCAGATATAGGCTCCACCACCGGTATGGACGATCATATCAAGATCGTATCCGGTTCCAAGAATATTTTTACCAAGATACCCTTTTTCGTAAGCTTCTTCTACCGCCTTCTCCATCATGCGAGCAGGATAGGCGAATTCACCGCGAATATATATAAAAGCCAGATGACTACCGATTGCATAGGACGAGATTGCCATTCCCTCGACAACACCATGAGGATCACTTTCCATCAAAACTCGATCTTTACAAGTGCCTGGTTCGGATTCGTCACCATTGCAAACCAGATAGCGCGGTTTAGGATTATCTTTCGGAATAAACCCCCACTTAACTCCGGCTGGGAAACCGGCTCCGCCACGACCTCGAACACCTGATTTTTTGACCTCTTCAATCACTTCGGGCGGTTTCATCTCTTTAAGTGCTTTTTCAAGCGCCTTATAGCCACCATGGGAAAGATAGGTATCGATATTTACCTGATTAGGATCGTCGATATATTTTGTCAGGATCTTCTTTTCCATCAGGCCTTATTCCTCAAATCCTCAAGAATCTTATCAACTTTTTCACGGGTCAGATTTTCATAAAACTCGTCATTTATCTGCATCATCGGTGCGGCAGTACATCCGCCAAGACATTCGACAGAAATCAACGTGAACATATCATCCTCAGTTGTCTCACCCTTTTTAATACCAAGTTTTTCCTCAAGATAACCAATCAGAGAATCTGCCCCAAGTAAGGCGCAACTGATATTGTGACAAACCTGAATTAAATATTTGCCGACCGGCTCCTTGGGAAACATCGTATAAAAAGAAGCCGCGGTTGCAATATCAATAACAGGTATTTCAATAATTTGAGAAACTTCACGATACAGTTCGCCATTGAGATGCCCCACCTGCCGATAGGCAACAGTTATTGCAGGCAGTATCGCCGATTTACGGCGCGGGTAGCGAACCATTTTTTTCTTGATCTCGGCTACGGATTTTTCATTTAAAATCATCGGTCCACCTCACCAAGAACAATATCGATCGAGCCGATACAGGCAATCACATCGGCAAGCATTCCACCTTCGACCATTTTCGGCAATGCTGAAAGATTAACAAATGATGGCGGACGGACCCGAACTCGATGCGGTTTATTAGTACCATCAGATGAGATAAAAAATCCAAGCTCTCCTTTGGGAGATTCAATTGCATTATAAACGACACCCTTGGGCGGCTTAAAGCCCTCGGTGATAATCTTGAAATGAAATATCAATGATTCCATTTTCGTCAAGACATCTTCCTTCGGTGGCAGCACCACACCCGGAACATGAGCCCGAAACGGTCCATCAGGCATACCGTCAAGAGCCTGTTTGGCAATACTGAGTGACTGTTTCATCTCTTCCATTCGAATCAGGTACCTGTCATAAACATCGCAATTTTTGCCAAGCGGCACATCGAAATTGAATTTTTCATATCCGCAATAAGGGTTGGCTTTTCTGACATCATAATTAACGCCGGAGCCGCGCAAATTTGGACCGGTCAAGCCGCAATTAATTGCTTCTTCGGCAGATATTTTGCCAACACCTATAGTACGTTTACGGAATATCATATTATCATTAAGAAGTCGTTCGTAATCTTTTATTCCTTCAGGGATCTTCTTTAAAATATCCCGGACTCTTTTTTCAAAATCTTTCGGCAGATCATAAGCCAATCCACCGATTCGGAAATAAGTCGACATCATTCTTTGTCCGGCGCAAGCCTCGTAAAGATCAAGAATCAGTTCCCGCTCACGGAAAGCATACAGAAGCATCGACATCGCACCAATATCAAGAGCATGGGTTCCGACCCAAACCAGGTGAGAAATAACTCGCGTTAATTCGGTCAGACAAACTCGTGCATATACTACTTTCTCGGGCACTTCGATATCGAGTAACTTTTCGACGGCCAAACAAAAACCGAGGTTATTTGACATCGGGGCGAGATAATCCATCCGATCGGTCATCGGAATACATTTATAATACAATTTTGATTCGTAAGTCTTTTCAATACCGGTATGGAGATAACCGATATGCGGCGTCGCCTTAACAACCGTTTCGCCATCCAGCTCCAATTCCACTCGTAGCACACCATGCGTCGCCGGATGCTGAGGACCCATATTGAGATTCATTGTCTTTTTCTTGGTCTCAACGGTCATTATATAACCTCGGGCGGTTCATTTTTATTGTGGCTAAACTGCGGCGTCTCGTAGGTCAATGAAAAATCTTTACGAAGCGGATGCCCCTTTAACTCATCAGGGGTAACAATTTTTGTCAAATTTGGATGACCGGTAAATTCGACCCCAAACATATCGTAGACTTCCCGTTCCAGCCAGTTAGCCGATTGCCAGATCGAAGTTAGCGAGTCGATCTCAGCATCATTTCCGGATAATCTTACTCTGATAAGAAGACGAAACTTGTTTTTTAACGAATATAGATTATAGAAAACTTCAAAACGACCCTTGGCTTCTTCATCCTGTCCCAGCCAATCAATGGCACACACATCGATAAGAAAGTTAAAATCAAGTTCGCTGCTACTTTTAAGGGAGTTACAGAGGTCGAAAAGATTGTCCCTATTTGTTTCCAAAGAAAGCTGACCCCGAAATTCCGACTCGGAAATAATCGCGTCACCAAACTTCTCTTTTAAGAACTCTTTTGTCTTTTCTTCCATCTTCCCTGCTTGACTTATCTAAACTATAACTTTATATACTCAATACTAACTAATATCCTACAATGCGTTATATCTTCTTTTTGTCGAGCAGCGATTCCTTCTCGACTTTTTCATATAGCTTCATTATTCCATCAATCAGCTGCTCCGGTCGCGGAGGACAACCCGGGACATAAATATCAACCGGGATAATTTTATCAACGCCCTGAACGATTGCATAGTTATTAAATACTCCGCCACAAGAAGCGCATGCTCCCATCGAAATAACCCATTTGGGATTTGGCATCTGATCGTATAATCGTTTCAACACCGGTGCCATCTTAACTGATAAACGACCGGAAACAATAATCAAATCTGCTTGCCGAGGTGATGGTCTTAGGATTTCCATGCCATATCGGGCCAGATCGTAGCGGGAGGCAAAAGTCGATATCATTTCGATAGCACAACAGGCCAACCCGAAACCAAGCGGCCACATTGAACGTTTACGCGCCCAGTTGACCATTTTATCGAGTGATGTAATGGCGATCCCCTCAGGAATCTTTTCTTCTAATCCCATTTTAATGCACCTTTACCCAAAATGTAAAAGTAACCAACAAGCAAAATAATCACAAATACCAGCATCTCGATAAAACCAAACATTCCTAACTTGTCAGAGATTACGGCCCAGGGATACAGAAAAATAACTTCTATATCAAATATGATAAACAGAATAGCGACCATATAAAATTTTACCGGGATACGTTCTTTGGTTCCGCCCTTAGGTGCGACACCACTTTCGTACGGTTCGCCACGGTCTTTCCCTGATGATCTGCGCCCGATAAGGACTGACAGACTTGACATAACTACCGCAATCACAGCAGCTAAGACAACCAGAAAAAGGATGGGAAAAAATGTTTCAAGCATCTCTACGTTCTCACCTATTGGCAAATTTTAATTGCCAAAATAGAAACAATAAGCATTCAAGTCAACAGCTATTTGTGAAGAAATTAACAAAGAGTCAGATTTTTTGAAAATTCTTTTGCAATTCAATAAAAGATTCAGAGACCGATTCTGATATGGTTTGAAAATATCCAACCTTTGCCCTTTTTATAGACCTCAACACGGTATAAACCATTCGAATTCGGTTTATATTCCAAATAGTTGCCAAAGGTCTCGGCAAGTTTTTGACCATTGCCGATAAGTTTTATTTGAGCCGCATCAGGAGTTCTGATGTGTATGATTGTATTCTCAAAAGAATCGAGACTCCCGCCACAGATAACCTCCTCGGCTCCACGACGCGCCCCGAATTCAAATCGGGAAGCATCACCCCAACGGCAGTTGGAAACAAATACCCTGCAATCTTTTATTGCATCAAATATCTGCTTCTGTGCTAGAGCAACATCTTTAGATATCTCTTCCGGCAACAGCAGATGCGTCCGCAGCGATTTAAATTGGACCTTATAAGGAAAGATTGTAATTCTAAATGGGCCGAACCGGTATGGATAAGCATGGACATCAATTGCCCCCAAACCGGCAATTTTCTTACCATTTTTTCCACTATTAAGAGAATCCCATTTGCTCAGTATTCTTGCAGTCGGAGATTCCAGCGATTTCCGCGGTGAGAAAAGCATTCGGCCCCAGTTGATCCAACTGAGATTTTCCATCCACTCCGACATCTGGTTCCAGATTTCGACCGCATCAAAACCGACCGCATCCCATGCCAGCCACGGATACGATGGATACTTCCCCTTTCTCGGACGGATTTCATCGGGGTGCGCAATTATCCCCAAAGCACCCAATCTGGCCCCCTCGGCAACATATTCCTGGGGCGTTAATTTCGCATCGAGAACATCTTCGGTCCCAAACAGCAAGTAATGATTTATATCTTCGACATCATTATGTTCATAACCGATTAAAACCAAAGTATCATTATAAAACCGCTGTTTGCCAGCTTTGCGCGAGTCAATGGTCATATGATCAGATATCAGAATGAAATCAAGACCGACCTGTGAGGCTATCTCGGTAACTTCATCGGCCGATTTGGTGCCATCAGATTCGGATGTATGGATATGAATGCAACCCTGATATTCAAAATATTTCCCCGATTTAATCAACAGTTTTATCCTCTCCAAATTCGCCTGATGGAACTTTACGAAATATAAACAGCCCAACCGCCATTATCAAGACCAATGACAAAACTCCGATGCGATACGGCAGTTTAGTCGATGATTCGATCGATAGATCTAAAAGAGTCGACAAAAACTCACCTGCCGGGCGGGTCGGATTAAAAACAAAAACCAGCAGACCCCAAATAACCGGACCAACAACCGCAGCCGATCTCCCCGATAATGAGTAAAGTCCAAAAAACCGCCCAAGTTCTTGACGTGGCACCATCTCGGCCAACAGCGGCCGCGAGAGAGTCCAAAGTCCACCAAGTAAGACACCTATCAAAGAACCAAGCAGATAAATGATAATCCGATTTTCAGCGAAAGCAAATATTATTAATGAAAATATCCATCCCCAGATCACATACGACATAAATTTTTTCAGATTCATTTTTGCCGAGAATTTACCAATCAGATATGAACCGATCATCGCCGAGAGCGTTGATATAATCAGAAAAGTATTAATATCAGAATCGGATAGGCCGATCACCAGCGATGAAAAAATACCGATGTTTAATATCACTGTTGCAACCGAATCTTCAAAAAAATAATCGGCAATAAGAAATCGCAAAACACCCGGATATTTTTTTGTGTCTTTGATACCTTCCCAGACATCGCGATAGGCTTTTTTTATACCGGCTGATTTGTTTTTACCGGTGATTTCTTTCTCTTTAACGGTTATAAATAAAGGTAAAGCAAATATGAAAAATAAAATCGCCGATGGTAAAAACGCTCCCGCTTTCCCCCATCCCTCAAGCCAGGTGATATTTAACCCATAAATTCCACCGGTTACAAATGGCAGCACTAGAATCATCCCAACGATCGATCCCATATAACCGAGAGCAACTCCAAACCCAGAGACCACCCTTGCCTCTTTTCCATCTGAGACAGTGTAAAGAAGCGAATTATAAAAAACCAATCCACCCTCATAAAAGAAATTAGACAGACCAAAAACTATCACAATTGCCATAATAAGAGTATTCGGGATAATTGGAATCAAACCCAGTGACAAACAGCAGGCAAATGTAAACAGAAATAGAAAAATCTTTTTTTTCTTCGATTGATCCGAGATCGCGCCAAGCGCCGGCATTATCAAGCCAGCGAGAAGCATTGAAACTGAATATGACAGATCATAATAAAGTCCGTCATATTGAAGATCCTCGACCACCCATCTTTTAAAATACAACGATAAGATATTCATCGAAAAAATAGTATTGGCAAAATCATACAGCGACCAGCCGATAATTTCAGAACGAAATATGGTTTTCCGTTTACTCAAAGCTCAAGAACATCCACTATTGATAGCATACCATCACGGACCAGCATCATAAACTGATCCAGTTCCAATCCAAGATTTGAGCAAGCCGACATTGCCTGACGCGAGGCTCCGGCGGCAAACCGTTTTTCTTTAAAGCGGCGCAGAATAAACTCGGCATCGATATTTATTAGTTTTTTCGAGGGGTGCATTAAAGCGCAGGCGACAAGAAACCCGGTTGCCGGATCAGATGCAAAAAGCGCCCAATCCATTTTTGATTTGCACTCGGCATGTCCCGGATGACAGCGAATAGCATAAATCATCTCTTCGGGAAGATTATATTCGGCCAACCATTGTTCGGTAATAAATGAATGTTTCTCGGGATGTTTGGCCGTTTTGTCATAATCAAGATCATGAAGCAGTCCGGTTAATCCCCAGATATTTTTGTCTTCACCAAAATAGTCGGCCAGTTTTATCATCGCCGCTTCAACCGCAAAAATATGTTTTCGCAGGTTTATATTTTTTATTTTTGATTCCATCAGCGGAAGTGCCGTGTCTCGATCTATCATTACTTAAATCCTTATTTTTGTGAAAAACATAAACACATTATATGTAACCTTTTATTAAATGTCAAAGAAACCGATTGCCACTTGCAAAAAACGGGTTTATTCTTTTTATTGTATTATCTGAATATAGGCAATTCGGGGAACGTTTAAAATTGTATAGGCAGCAGAAAAACAATACAGAAACAGTTGTTATTTTATCCATTTTTGGATTAATACTGCTGTTTATTATCGCCGGGCTAACTCCGTTAGAACAGATGTGGGGATTTAATCATCTGCAGTATTTTCCGGGAATTTTAATAGCTATCTGCGCCTTTATATTATTGATGATAATACTCCCCGATCTGTCAAATAAATTATATACGGTTGGGCAAAATATATCAAAGCGTTATCGACAATTACCAAAGATGATTCAAATTGTTATTTTAGTAATACTTTGCGGTTTGATATTCTATCTGCTTCGAGTGCATGTTCATACTCTTGGTGATGGCTACCAGCGTGTCTACCAGGTTGAAAAAGGGTATCTGCATAATCCGCCCGAACCGCTCGATTTTTTCCTGCATTCTATTTTGTATATGGGGCTGAACCCGCTGACAGGAATTGGAGCCGAGACCATATATACATCGCTAAGTATAATATTAGGTTTACTGTTTGTTATCGTTATCTATCTATTCAAGTTTCCCGAAACGGTCGACAGGTCAACCGGCGCTTTGGCCAAAATGTTAATAATAAGCCTTGGCGGAATACAGATATTTTTCGGTTATGTCGAGTCGTACTCTCTACTCTATCCTGCTACCCTCTTATTTATTCTTTACGCTTATCGTTATCTGTCGAACAGATCGGGTCTGATACCAACCACAATATTATTTGTTTTGGCGATTTGCTCGCATCTGTCAGGTTGGATTCTACTGCCGGCATTTTTGTATCTTCTCTATGTTAATTATTTTGTCTATAAAACTATTGAACCGGTGAGTACATTTAAAAATATAAAGCCTATAATTTTCAGTTTGGTTCCGCTTCTGATATTACTGGGTTTTGATATAAAGCAAAGAATAGAATACCCACAGTATCAAATTGGCCCGTCAGAGATGTTACTTCCGATTTATAAGGCAGGTGAATATTCAATTTTTTCATTTGCTCATCTTATCGATATTGCTAATGAAATTCTATTGATAGCGCCGATAATTATTGTGGCAGCAATACTGATTATAAAAAATAGCTTATCAAAGACAACAAATGAGTTGGACAAGACATTTAGATATTTTTTTAATATACTCCTGGTTCCGTCTGTACTGTTTATCTTCTTATTCGATCCTAAACTTGGGATGGCTCGTGATTGGGATCTGTTTTCTACCCCCATGGCAATAGTTGGATTGGTTGTGGTTCTATATGCAATAAGCAGAAAATATTTTGATACTCTTGCCAAATATTCAAAAACAGTTTTGGTATTTGGGATGATCTTTTTTACCTCGACCTGGATATTTATGAACTCATCTGAATCGAGACAACTTGAAAGAGCCGATAATCTTATAACTATCAGTGATAAAAACCGAAGTTATTCTTTAGAACTTATGGCTCATTACTACTGGCAGATAGTTGATAACAGAGAAAAGGCGCTGGAATTATATTATCAAATAGATGAGGAGAATCGAAGCGCCAGAATCTGCCAAAAAATCACCCAATTAGAATTTAAACTCGGCAATTATCATAAGGCGATCAAATCTGCCAGACTTGGAATAACCAAAGATGATAAAATGGCAGATCTATATCTTTTATGCGGAGCCGCTTATCAAAAGCTAAAACAATATCCAAAAGCGCTGGAACTGCTCCATCAGGCACGAAAACTGACGCCGACCCAATTTAATATCTATTCATATCTTGGGAATACCTATCTCAGGATGGATTCACTCGATCGAGCCTTGGAATCGCACAAAATGTCAGTAAAATTAAATCCTAACGATGCCGCCTGCCAATTCAATACTGCTTTTGTCTATTTGGAAGCCAACATGTTCGATTCAGCGCAGATCTATGTTAATGCCGGCTTAAAGCTTAATCCCAATTACAGCGGCGCCGGCAAATACTTGCAAAGAATCAAAGAAGGGCTTTCCAGACAAGGTTATTAATTAATAGCTCGATTGCTCAAAGAACTTGACAATTTACCGAACATACGATAAAATACATCCTGTAAAAATGCTGGGGTAGCTCAGTTGGTTAGAGCATCAGATTGTGGATCTGAGGGTCGGGAGTTCAAATCTCCCCCCCAGTATTTTTTAATAAAATACTGTTCAATAGTATGATTTATATATTGATACGATTAAAGTTAGAGTAGAAGGCAATCCCTTCTCATTAAAAATATCCCAATAGCTCTGGCTGTGGTTCACTCTGCCCCACAGGTGAACCGTTACGGTCTATCCGTGGCCAGAGCCTCTAAATTATTTGGCTGGGGTCGCTTACCGCTTGCGGTGGGGTTCTTATTGCAAGAAAATTGAAAATATTCTCCCTCTCATCAGAATTGCAATCTGCCACCCCTTTGATGTAAAAAATCACCCGGTCAATCTGAGGATTAACCGGGCACTATAATACTAATTTTTTGGTAGGACAGACATTCTTGTCTGTCCATAATTTCATTCCATCCGATTAAATTTACCTACAACTGAAACAGATACTGGAGTTTCATAAAGAACTGCCGTGAGGCCAAACGAGTCGAGCTTCCGTTAATGATTTCCTGTTCTTCATCATCAAACGTATTAAATTCACAATAGTCAAAAGTTGATCCAATATAAAATATCGAAAACGGATTTATTCGATAGGTCAGC
>JAQBFG010000101.1:0-12702 GCA_032123495.1 Candidatus Zixiibacteriota bacterium
GAAATCATTTGTGAAGGCAACCTCATTGTTCGTTCTGGCCGAATCGTTGGGCGGGGTAGAGTCCCTGATCAATCATCCGGCGACAATGACTCATGCTTCAATACCGGAAGATATCCGTCGGGCGAGGGGGATAGGTGACGGTCTGGTTCGTCTCTCAGTCGGAATTGAGCATATAGACGATTTGATTGACGATTTGGAGGCAGCTTTTAACTTAATTGAAAACAAGGTCAAACCCAAAACTTAAAAGAGATTACAACCATGAAACAGGTACATTATTCGAAGTTGATCGTACCTTTATGCTTTCGACTCAGGAGCCGATTGTACCGCGCGATTATCTTGACCGGGTTAATGCGATTGTGAATGAAAACTATCTTGATGGTCTTTCAACTGCTGACAAAGAGAGAGTCCGCAATAAGCTGTACCATGCACTTGCTCGTAAAAATGGTGATTTAAAAATCACTGAGTCTTCGGTTTTTATTATCGCGGTCAAATCGTAATTCCTGTCCTGTTTTGTCTCGGGTTTCCAGAGCTCGATTATTAAACATATCCTATAATAAGAAATATTATCTTGCATAAAACCGTGTCTATATGTATATTGTAGCAATCAGAAATTTAGTAAATATTTGAAATACATGTAAGGCGGGGAAAATGCAAATCAAAAACCACAATTCAGTTGTTTCAACGTCAATCCTGATGGTTGGATTGCTTCTGATTTCAACCACAGCTTTGTATGCCGACGACACCCGGGCACCGCTTGGAGCTTGCTGTTTGGGTATGGATACCCAGGATCAATGTCTTTATCTTGAAGAAGATGAATGTATTATGTTGGAGGGTTTCTGGCTCGGTGAAGATTCCAACTGTGATGACTGTGGGACTGATTTGGGAGCCTGTTGTATTAAGCTTAATGACAATATCACCTGTTTGATGACAACTCCCGAAATATGTGCCACTCAGTTGGGATGGACCGTCTTTGGCGGATTCAATACTGATTGTAATACAGACGGATGTATTCCGGATTGCGGTGACGTTGATTTTTCAGGTCATGTCAATATTCTGGATGTAATTTTTCTACTCAATTATCGGTATAAATGTTCTATCGCACCTTTTGTGCTTGAAACAGCCGATGTCGATGGTGGTGGAACCATTAACATTCTAGATGCCGTATATCTGATAATGGCTCTCTATAAAGGCGGCCCTGACCCGATTTGTCCGGGATTGCAGCCAACGAGAGGCGACTATCAGCTTATAATAACTACCCGGGATTGCAAATAAAATTATAAAGTCGAAATCTCTGAAAAACGATTTCGACAAAATCGGCAAACAGAATTAGGTTCTTATTGTGCACGGCAGACCTCCCGGTCTGCCGTGTTACTTTTTTTGCCGATTGCGAAGACAGCAGAATCAGGATATTACAGATTTATATTTAACTTCGACGTTGGGCTGGTTCGACAGATAATGAAAATGCAAATGTTCAACTATCTGTCCGGCCAAAGCGCCGTTATGTAAAACTAATTTGAAATTATCATGCAGTTTTAATTCTTTTGTAATCATCTGCACTGTCTCAAATATTATGAGGATCAAGTTGTCGGGTAGGTCATTATTCTTGAGCAATGGAATTTCGGCGTCACCGGAAAATGCAGTTTGGCCCGGGGATAAATGTCGGTAAAAACGATTATATCAGAATCCTCAAAAAATATTTTGGCCGGCGACTCATGCTCAAGGATTTTGCGACTTTATAAACTGGAATAATTCATAGTTAGCGTGATCCCTCGACCGGGAGAATAGATGCCGGAACCATGCTCTTTATATTTTTGGTCGAAAATATTATGAAGCATTACCGTAACAGCCAAATTTTTGATTTGAAAATGCATGCCGCTGTTTAAGGTAATCCATCCGGGTGTTCCGCCAGGTTCAATTCTGGTGTCATCAATATCACCTACTGATAATCGTCGTTGAGCGGCAGCGAAGCGTATTTTAAGTTGCCACCAGGTATTTTTACTTATATCCGTTTTTGCGGCAAGCGCACCCATTAATGGAGGTATTCGGCTAAGTGGTTCATTTTGAGATAGATTTTTGCCGTAGGTCCAGGTGAGGTTACTGCTAATATTGACGGACTGATTTATTTTGATATTACTTTCATATTCGCACCCATAAATATTGGCCAGGTCGATATTAAATTTTTGATAGACATCAAATTCATTGCTGTCATGAATGCCGTCGTTATCTTCATCAAAAAAGTCCAAATTGTTATATATCCCAGGTTGACGACCCAGAAGGTTTGAGAGTCGATTGTAAAACATAAATAGACTTCCCCGTATAAAGCCGGATGAGAGTTTAATACCCAATTCAAAACTATTACTCTTCTCCGGTTCAAGATTTATACTGGGTACATCGACTCCGCTGCTTGAATATTTCAATACCAGAGCGTCATTAAAATTGGGTGCTCTAAAACCGCGTGACCACCGCCCAATTAAATTTATCGAATTATTAAGCAGATAATTAATAGCCACTGACCCACTGAGGTCATTAAATAGGGGAGTATATTTTCCAAATGGTTCTTCCAGCATGGAATTTATGGTTTCCTGACTATATCGAATCCCCAGATTAAAATTAAGACAACTAGTTAAAGAATACTCATCCTGAATAAATAAACCTGCTGAACGGTAATAAGAATTGTCCGGATAGGTAGGTCGTGTAGACTCAACGGTATTGTTTTCCATATTAATACTGCTGCTTTTTATGCGATGGCGATAATAATCAGCACCATAAATCAAAATATGATCTGATGAAAATTGGCGGGAAAATTGCAGGTAACCACCCCAGGTTGTAAGACAATCTTCAGAATAATTAATTGTTGATGAACCATATTTTTGGGTGGTACGTCCCTCACTATCAAGTTGGTAAGAAATGGCCAGATCTACGACGTCCCAGAATTTCGAGGATTTTATTGCAGTTAATTTCAATACGTCCAGAGTGCGGTTCTGCGGATCATAAATGTACTGATCAAAATCACCGCTGACGTATTTATCGTATCGGGGAACATTCTCTTGTCTGACAATTTGCAAGGAATATTTTAGTATCAGCCAATTGGTCGGCTTCCAAACCAATTGAGCTGAATGTGCATTCTCCTTCCATCCGGTCGGTATTTGTATTTTGTTGTCTCCCCCCCTTTTAAGATGTCCAATATCTTTGTATCCAATACCGTACATAAGCACCAGATTGGGAAAATTTCCGAATACTTGAAGATGGTATCCTTTACCTTCGTCAATTGACGAATACTCGCCCAACAGATTATAGTCTATCTTAGATTTCGACATCCCATTGGACAAGGAAAGCGGAATAAGATTAATAGCGCCGCCAATAGCATCGCTTCCATAGACAATCGACGACGGACCCCGGACTACTTCAAGGCTTTTCAACATCTTCGGATTAACCGTATTGAGATATTGATTAGCACCGAATCTAAAAGTTGGCTTATTTAATCTAATACCATCAAATAGAATTAAAACATATTTACCTATCAATCCCCTGATAATCGGACTGCCATGACCATGAGTAGTTTTTTGCACTAAAATACCGGGTTCGTCCCTAATAAGTTCGGCTGTTGTCGAAAATTGTTTTTCGGAAAAACTTTCAGCTTCGGTGGTGGAGATGTTTTGAACTGTCCGAAATTGACTTTGACTGATTCGCGACGGTGTTACAATCATACCGGGTAAAGGAATTGAACGAACATTCAGCTTGATTTCAATATTAACATCTGCGTCAATATTTTCAATTGCTATTAATTCAGTTTGCGATTTGTACCCAATATGAGTGATGATTAGATTAAACTGTCCTCTCTCCAACCCTTTGAAATTAAATTGACCATTCTGATCGGAGGTTGTATTGAAATCTCCCGGTGCTAAATTAATAGTGACTCCAGATACTGGCAGGTCGGTACTTTTGTCTTTAATGATACCGTTAATTTCTGATGACGCAAAAACGGTCAGGTTTAGAATTAATAATATTACATTTGTAATAATCAGAGTTTTGAGTAGGTTAGTCGAATTTGAATTATAAATTTGGGATCTCATACCAGAATGATCCTTTTTGTAAATCATTTCAATTAAGAAATGGATTAAATTCTTCTTATTTTACTGGGCCCGGGTAGCTCACCATTTGTATTTATTTTCAAAACAATTTTCCAGCCAAATCACTTTTAATTTATTGTCTCTCCCTTTAAATGAATAACTAAACTTTCGGAAAATTATGCCTGCAAGTATTATGTCTGAAACAGATATTGCAGTTTCATAAAGAATTGTCGCGATGACATTTTCCATTGTTCATTAAAGGAATTATTAGGATTATTGAGATCATTATACTCGTTGAAGTGCCGATAATCCATAGTTGAGCCAATATAGAATATTGAAAATGGACTGATCTGATATGTTAGCAGAGGATCCAAATCCCATCTTTTGCTTTCATAAGCAAAACTATAATACTCTGTATCATTATATTGTAAAACCAATCTGAGCGATAGTGCTTTTGTAGCTTGAAATTTCAATTTGGTTCTGGAAATAAGCTGTTTGTATAACTTATCGCCAGTTGAATTTTCCTTACTGAAAGCATAATTAATACTCGGTTCAATAATTATTCTATCAAAAGGTTTCAGGTTCAGAGAAATATTAAGCCGTGTTTCTTTACCCTTAACATCAATTACCTGATAGTCGGGAGTCAATTTTACACCGCGGGCGACATTTAATGCCTGACCAACGTTGAAATTGATTTCAGATCTATTGGTGGGACGACAAACCCAGGTGAAATCAACATTCCAGAGGTTATCAAAATCGACATTATTCCAGGATTCAAAAGCGGTACCATAAAAGAGATTAAAATAAGTTTGGGCGAATCTAAATCTACCCTCAATAGCGAAATCCAAATTCCGCCATCTGAGTTCATCATCAAAAGTCCATCGACGGTCGGTATACACCTGAGGTGTGATTCGTTCAAGCAGACCTTGTTCAAAATATAAATGATAGCTTGTGTAAAAAAACAGGCTATGATAATTTACCCAGGGATCAAAACCGGTTTCGGTTCTATAGGTAGGTGAGACATGATTGTAATCAATAGTAAAGTTCCAGTGACGGGCTTGACGCCTGAATTCTGCAACAACACCTCCGCCTGCGAATGTTTCACCATCAAAAGCAATATTATGCTTTCCCTGACCAAATAGCACGGTATCGGCATTAAATGGAGGCCAGGATTGGTTTTCAATTTTCCATGTTAATAGACTGTCATTGGGTTCCTTATTATACGTTCTTAAAACCTGCCCGACGATACTATAGTTTTTTGATAAGCGGATATCCCCATCAAGACCAATTACCGTTCCATACCCATTGCCATCAAACTCTTTGCCTACAAAACGCCGGTCGGTTACGATAAGGCCTAATTTTGAATTATTATGGAAAGACTTAAGGGCTCTTAGAACATTGACATAACTTTTTCCCGTTATAGCCGGAATGCTTTTGTCGTCAAGGGGAATAATGTATGGGGTCGTATTATCCAATGCGGACATAAAACCAACACTGAGTCCCTCGGTGCGAGCAGTAAGCTTGGCCACAAATTCAGGATCATTGACCGTTCGCGTATAAAATGAATTAAACAAAGTTTGAAATAGATCGCTGCCCTCCTGAAAAAACGGTCTTTTTTCGGGATAGAATAAGGCAATAGTAGTATTAACATCAATCTGGTCGGCATCGGCTTCGACCTGACTGAAATCGGGATTTATGGCCGCTTCGATTGTAATATCCGATGATACCGAATATTTCCCGCCCAGAGAAAAATCACCCCTTACTCTTTCATTATGAAAATCTGACTTCGGGTCTGCCTCATCTTTTAGGGCCCCGTAGTGATTAGCTATGAAAGTTGGCAGAACTTCAAATCCTTTACCCGGAAAAACATTGTTTATGCCTTCAACCGTTCCCCACTGGCAGGGCCAGCATTGTTCATTTCTATCATAGGCGGCCCATGAATATTGAAAGTAGCTTTCGCGGGGTCGATTTCGCCAGAAATCTATTTTCCAACTCTGAATATCTTTTTTGGGAAAACGCATGCTGGAAAACGGAATGGCTATCTCCACCTGGTAACCTTTGTCGGTGATGGTTGCGGCCGAGTTCCAGATTAAATCAAATCCCAGATCCTGACCCTGAATACTTGTCCAGAGAACATCTTTTTGGATGCCATAAGGATTAACAAAAAATTGGTATGCCCAGGTTGCATCGCCATAGGTGTCCAGCAACAATATGGCCGCATCATCAGCAGCAAACTGGTCCCGCTGACACATAGTAGCACGAATTGTCGACGGATCATCATAGCAGATATAAGCGACATATATATATTCATCGTTATAGGTGATAAAGGCTTCGGTTTCTACTTCCGGCTGTATCATATCGCCGGGATTCCGTTCTACAAAATTGGTCGCATGCCCGGCCGATTTCCAGACAGAATCATCCAGAATACCGTCAATTTTGACAGTTTCATCTGTTTTCTTAATTTCAATGGATGGTTTATAAACCGGTCGAAATGTATCTGTTGCAAAAGATGGGATAAAAATTAGCAAAACCGAAATAATTGTCAGCCAGAGAATTTTAACAAACTGTGAGGGGTGAGTCATTCTGATTTTCTCCAAAAAAAAATGTTCAAATCTGTATGGCCCGCTGAACATTTCATTCTTTTCCATTTCTCTTGATTCATTTTCCGAATCAAGCCTGTCGTCTAAGCAATTGCTCCCAAGTCGTGGTCATCTACTCGTTCATATGCTTGAGACGTTTATCATGAATTTTGTGTTTAAAAAAAAATGATCACTAACGGAGAATTATTGAAAATTCAAACTCAAATTATTATATCGCCGATAGTTATATCTATTTCAGATATAATTACTTTTAATGTTGAATGACACCAAAATTGAATATAAAAAAAGGAAGTCTCGAAAAGGGAGGAGATTCGAGACTTCCTTCTACTTATTATTGCCCAAATAGTGCCATTGGGGAATAATAATCAGATGTTATGTCTGAAACAGATATTGTAATTTCATAAAGAATTGCCGTGATGACATTTTCCATTGCTCAGTATAAAGATTATTAATAGTGTCATCGTTAAAGTGTCGATAATCCATGGTTGAGCCAATATAGAATTTTGAAAATGGACTTATCTGATATGTTATCAAAGGATCAATATCCCATCGTTTGCTCTCATAATTAAAGTTATCAATTTTGCTATCGTTATATTGCACAACCAATCTAACTGAAAGTGCTTTGGTGGCCTGGAATCTAAATCTGGTCCTGGAAATAAATTGTCTGTAAAGTCTATCACCTGTTGATTTTTCTTTACTTATTGCGTAATTAAAGTTTGGCTCAATAACGAGTCGATCAAATGGTTTTAAATCGAGTGATGCATTGAATGAAGTCTCATTGCCCTTTACGTCAATTACCTCAAATGAATCATCGCCAACGGGAATTACTTTAACTCCGTGGGCAACATTTAGACTTCGGCTGATGTTAAGGCCCAATTCAATTTTATCACCAAATCTGCTATGAAGATTAAAATCTGAGTGCCATAATTTATCAAAATCTACTCCGCTCCAAGATTCAGAACTTGCTCCATAAGAAAGATTAAAGTATGTCTGGGCCAATCTAAGGTTCCCTTCGAGGGCAAAGTTTAAGTTGCGCCATCTTTCGACATCCTGATAGGTCCATCTTCGGTCAGTATAAAACTGCGGCGAAATACGTTCCGGTAATCCATCTTCAAAGTAGAAATTATAATTGGTATAGAATGAAGCATTATGATAGTTAACCCATGGGTCATAACCGGTTTCGGTTCTGTATTCGGGATGCACGGTGTTATAGTCGAAGGTGAAATTCCAGTTCCGTGCCCGGCGTCTGAATTGGGAAATTAAGGCGCCGCCGGAGAAAGATTCGCCATCGAAAAGCGCCGTATGATTTCCTTCGTCGAAAGTAACACCATCATAAACCAAAGTATCAGTATATTCCAATTTGTTTGGTTCTTTGGTCCAGGTATTTAGAAACTGTCCAATAATACTGTAGTTTTGAGAAAGCCTGATATCACCATCAAGTCCGATTACTGTGCCATAGCCATCACCTTCAAATCGCCGGTCAGAGATAATAAATCCTGCCCGCGAATTATTTCCGAATGATTTCACAGCTCTTAACACATTAACATAACTTTCACCGACAAGCTCCACCGGGCCGCTTTCATCAAGTGGAATCATATAGGCCGTGTTTTCATCGAGAGCTGACATAAAACCAAAACTAAAACCTTCTCTGCGTCCGGTAAGTTTGACGGCATACAAGGGATCATTTACGGTCCTTGTGTAAAACGAATTAAACAATGTTCTAAACAGGTCGCTGCCTTCCTGAAAGAACGGTCTTCTTTCCGGATTATAGAGTGCAATAGTTGTATTGACATCAATCTGCGCCGCATCGGCTTCAACCTGGCTGAAATCGGGATTATAATACGCTTCAATGGTAATGTCCGATGACACCGAATATTTTCCGCCGAGGGATAATTCTCCATCAGCCTTTTCACTGTTAAACCCGGAAGTTGGGTCACCCATACTTGAAAGGGCGCCCGATTGGTTGGCCACTAATGTCGGTAGAATCTCCAAACCTTTTCCAGGTGCAACGTTGGCAATACCGCCAACGGTTCCCCATTGGCAGGGCCAGCACTGTTCGTTTCTATCGTAGGCTGCCCATGAGTACTGGTTGTAACTTTCGCGTGGGCGATTCCGCCAGAAATCCATTTTCCAACTCTGTACATCTTTGTTTGGAAACCGCATACTGGAAAACGGAATCGCCATTTCGACATGATATCCGTCCTCGGTGATCTTTGCGGCCGATCTCCAGACAAGATCAAATCCTGAATCTTCGCCCTGAACAGAGGTCCAGAGATTATCTTTTTGTACTCCATAAGGATTTACAAAAAACTCATAAGCCCAGGTGGCTTCGCCATAGGTGTCAACCAGCAAACAGACGGCATCATCAGAATAAAACTGATCCCGCTGGCACATGGTGGCGCGGATAGTCGAGGGATCATCATAGCAGACAAAAGCGACATACAGATTTTCGTCGTCGTACGTGATATAAGCTTCGGTTTCCACTTCCGGTTTGACCATGTCGCCCGGCGACCGCTCAACAAAATTATCCGCCCGGCTGGCAGATTTCCAGACAGCTTCGTCGAGAATTCCATCAATTTTGATCGGCGTGCTTGTTCTTGTAACTTCCAAAGTCGGCTTGTAAACCGGTTGAAATGTTTTTGAGGCGATTGCCGGAATATTACCGATCAGCAATATTATTAACAACATCGGCAAGGCCAAAACCTTAAGACCTAAAAACTGTTTCATTTCTGGGACCCTCCAAAATAAAAAAATGTCCAAACGTTTCCATATCGTTGAACATTTCATTTTCCTTTAACTGTTTTGATTCTGCCTGGAACCAACAGTTTTGCCCAAACAGCAAAGCTTAATAATTTGCTATCTTCCTGTATCTACGCTTAAAACGACTTCCTTGTTTCATTTGTCTATTAAAAAGCGAGAATCTTTCAAATAATTATTGAAAATATCTGATTTTTATAACAAAATCGGTTACAGTCGTGATCTGATCTTTCGTAACCAAATACCGATTAATAGGTTGAGTGAATGTCGACGTTAGGGGCAATTCGGTTCCGGACCGGATTTATATTTGAAATTTATCAGGTAAACAATATCGAGGATATTTATAGGGTTAATGTTATCGACATCACCAAGTCGCAGGATATAAGGCTCCGGGCCAGATTTATATTTATAATTTATAAGATAGACAACATCGAGAATATTGACATTTCCTTCATTGTCAACATCTCCGCAGATGGCGTGGCATGGATCTGGTGGAGTACCAATAAGCTCTATTGCACATCCGCTGGAACCATCCTCACCGTTAAAATGCGGATCATAAAGGACTGTTGAATTGTCGGTCGGAATCCACAGGAGGGCATTAGTGGCGATTCTTTCGGCATTTCCGTCCACGACGTCGGGAATTAATACTAAAGTAACATCACCGATTGTCTCGGCTATAATAGTTGCCATTCCCAATTCATCGGTTCCATTTGCAATAACCAGTTTTAATTCGTCTGTTGGGTTTGTTAACATCAGATCTTTCTGACCAATAACATCAAAATCAGTCATTGGCTCGATACGAGGGTCAGACAATCTAAAGTTATACATATAGCGATTTTCAGAACTTCCTTTTTTTGTACCGGGCACAAATCCATAGATGGCATTGTCCATTAAAGCACCCAGAGCAATATAGTTAAGCTGCGGAATCGGTTCCAAATCAAGTATTGGCCCTCCTGAATATGTAAAGGCGCCCTCAACAATAACTCCTCCTGCTCCAATATTTTCGACCAGCCAGAAAATATACCCGCCTTCGGTGCCGATATATAGCCTCGGTAAACCGTCGTCAAACTCGGTACCGGGCAGTTCAGCCATACAGGTAGCATCGCCATATGATGTCGGCAAGAAAAATTCTATTGTTTCCCAGTCTCCGGCCATGGATGGTGTACCATCAAAAGCAAATGATATAGGGAAATGGCGGATAGTATAATCGCGATAAACAATAAATGGGCTTGGTTCAACGCCGCGTGTTAATGTCGGCATAAAATGTTTTGACCATAGAATCGCGGCAGGTTGCGCTATTTCTAAAGGATCAATTGGGAGAGCCATTCTGAGTGTCGTGCCCAGTTGGATACCGTTTAAGGAATTAAGAGTTTTAATTGAGATAAAATAATCTCCCGATAATATATCCCGGGAAAGATGAAACGGTGATGGTTCCACCCCGCGGGTTTCACCAATGGCAACATCGGTCATGTCGATAAAAAGATATTCTTCAGCGGCATGTATTGATGACGAGGTGATTACTAATAATATAATTGAAACAATTTGACGAATGGACAAATCCTTACCCATTTTTGCCTCCGCGGTTGATGATAATCTATAGTCTGCGAGCAACTTTGTGATTCCTTTTAAATATAAGCAAATTGCCGGTTTTGGCAAGAATTAAGTGATGATAAATTATTAAGAATCAAAAATTGGAAATATATAAATAAACCTACATCTTACCCAGGTCAGTTGGTCCCATAAGTTTTGTAAACTGATCGAGAAGATTCCGATTAAAAGCACCCTTATCAAGATACATCTCTTTTAGAGCCGGAAAAGAATTGACTGCTTGCTTATAAGACCTTTCGGTGGTCATCGCATCGAAAACATCTGCGATCGCCACAATTTTTCCGAATGGATGAATTTGATCAGCCGTTAATCCCTGGGGATATCCGGTGCCGTTTTCTCTCTCATGATGCTGTAAAATAGCGTGATATGAGTCTGCTGAAATCATATCGGTTTCTTTCATGATGTCATAGCCCCATTTGGGATGCTTTTTTATGAATCCCATTTCCATCGCAGTCAGTTTTCCCGGTTTGTTAAGGATCGCTTCGGAGACTTTTGTTTTGCCGACATCATGCAGAAGAGCACCGGTGCCTATTTTATCAAGGTCCAATTGGTTGTCTATACCAGAGAAACGAGCCAGACCAATCGCCAGTGTACAGACATTAATCGAATGAGTGTAAGTTTGATAATCAAATGACATCATTTGTATCATACTATGAAAAGTGCTTTTTCCTTTTAGAATAAACGAAACTGTGTTTTCGACCATCTCCTGACTGCGTTTGATATTTTCCTTCAATGTGGGATTTTTAAAAACATCCTTAACCATCAGTTTGGCATTATCATAAATAATACCGGCTTTGGCGCCTTCCGGGATAGTAGGATCGTTTATAATTCGGTGAATGTTTTTTTCGACGTACTTCTGATACTTATGCTGATTTTCTGAAGAGATATAGAGCTTATTGATATTGTTATGAATTAGAGCTTTTCGATTTTTCTCTGCAAATGGAAGATTTGATCCTCGATACAAAACAAAATTGTTTGATTTGTTTATATAAAGATCAAAATCGAGCATGCTGTCAACCCGCAATGATTCAAGGTATATTGCGTGGTAACTGATTGTTTCTATTTTATTCCGTATCTCAGTTGTCATATCTATAGTCTATCTAATATTTTATGGCAGTCATTATTCCATTGTCTGCATTGTTTTAACTTCTTCAAAAAGAAGTCTGATGATTTCGTTGTGAAATGGGAATTTTGCCAAAAATTCAAATCCTGTCTGATAAAATTCCTCATTTTCATTTTTTTTACACCATAGACTTCGAGCGTCAACAACTAATTGATCGCTTCCCTTTATTTCTTCGGGTAGATCGATTCTTAGTTTAAAAATGACACCTTTTTCCATTGCTTCTTCGCTTTGAAGTCTCATGCCGTCAGAATTAAGGTCAATTAAATGACCGATTGATTGGTTGATATTCAGGTCAATGACATCAAACTTTTTGGAATTAGATGATCCTCGGCGCTGAAAATACTCCGCTGTATTCCATCTTTGATTTTGTCTTTGTTCATCCATCACCAACTCCTTTTGATTAACTTTACATAATCAAAAATCCTATTTTGATAGTTTAAAGATGTACATACGCCAAAGATGATAACCCCACATTCAATAAGATTATCGACAATTTAGTTTACATTCTTAACAACAACAAAGCTGATAGGGAGCCGATTAAAAG
>JAQBFG010000102.1:0-20946 GCA_032123495.1 Candidatus Zixiibacteriota bacterium
GATTAAATAAACGATGTCCAAAATATTAATTGGCGGAGTACCATCAACATCACCAGAAATCAGGGGATCAGGTGCCGGGCCGTATTTGTATTTATAGTTAATCAGAAAAACAATATCCAGAATATTTATACCGGGAAGACCATCAACTTCACCGCAGGTATAATACACCAATTCGTAACTGTTGGGGGACGGAAATCCTTCTGTGTGCTCGAGCCAGTTTTTGGCCGAGACGGTCCAGTAATATATTGTATCGGTATAAATAATATCTGGTGATGTGAAAGTTGTAGTCGTTAAACCTTCATATTTTCTGAGTAGAGTCTCATCGGTAAATGTTTCATCGGGGCTGATAAAAAGATCATAGTGTACATGGCCGGTCGGTGTCTCACCAAGATCCCATTCGAACTGGGGATAATCATCCGAACCCGCAGTTTCATCGGCGGGGGAAACTAAAATTGGCATCGGCGGCTGATAGGTATCGACTACAAATGAATCAATCATAGAATAATCGGTCACTTCTGCCGTTGAGATAACGGTTGCCTGCACTCTCCAGAAGTATTTGCCGTCTCCTAATGAAGATATTGTCGCGAATTCTGAAGCTGTAGTTGCTTCGGAAATAATTATATTGGTAAAACCGATATCAGTTGCGACCTCAAGAAGATACTGATCGTCATTTTCTTTCCAGGTTGTTGCCCAGTTTAGAACCGGGTTGGCAAGAGCTCGTCCTCCATCGATTGGTCCCAGAAGTCTCGGTTTCAGCACCGGAATCACCCAGTTTGCTCCATAAGTATCCTGATTGAAGTTACGGGTATCGGTCCAGGCAGCATTGACATGATCTTTAAAAGCTGTAACTCCGATATATTCAGCAATTGATCCCGCTCTGGTCTGATCATTATCATTATCTTTATCTTTTTTAATCGGTTCGCCTACCCAGTCATGCCCCTGACCTTCGGTTGCGGTAGTCCCAAGGAAATTGGGATCGATTGATACATCGGAAATTTGATGACTGCCAGTAAAGCTTGCTCCTCCATCAAATGAGTAGGCTGCAAAAAGATCAAATTTATAATGATTGATAGGATCGGTTTTTTGGTCATACCAAATAATTACTAAGGTTCCTTCTTCATTGCAGACCAGCCAGGGATGAAACTGATCATACATCGCGCCCATACCGGTATAGTCATCATTGATATAAATTCGATCCGACCAGGTTGCTCCGCCGTCGGATGATTTTATAAATTCGATGTTCCAGTCTTCATATAAAGTATTTGACGTATCGGCATTGGCAAGCGCAATGTATAGGTTTCCGTCATAGGGACCACCGGTGATATCGGCTGCCACACTGGGACTATCATATACACTAATACCACCATCAACAGTACCAAAACTGTTGGTCGAGTAAATCATCTCAGGGCTGCTGAAAGTAACACCGCCATCGGTTGATTTTACCATTAATTGAGCTCTATAATAATTACAATCAGGTGGCTCCCAATCGACCCCTGGCCAGAAAACATACACCGAACCATCACTGCCAACCAGGGGATTTGAAAAGTGACCAGCACCCCAACTTGAGGGACCACCACAAGCGCTAAAATCTTCTATTGGCCCAACAATCAAAGTGTCATCAAAGGATTCGACACCATCGGTTGAACGGGCAAACATGATGCGGGTCGGATTATCAAAACGAGTCCATGAGATATAAACATTACCTTCATGTGGTCCATGAGTCCTGTCAATAGTGATAAACTGTTTATCTTCAGAATAATTTCCCATACCGTGTTCAACAGGGTAAGGTCCTGTCCAGGTGGCACCCTGATCGGTAGATTTGACAAAAGTCAAATATATACCCGGCCCCGTGGATAAATAATCGAGGACATTAATATAAAAATTGCCATCGTTGTCCACTGCCATCGTCGGGTCCGTTTGTCGATCATAAAGAAGAGTGCCCAGCGATTGCAGACTATTAGTCCAGGTGTTGCCGCCATCGGTTGAACGACCGACTCCGACCCTGCGATAGCCGAGGCGGAAATCGCGCCAATCAGCGCAAACAATATTGCTATCGGTTGGGCAAACAAAAATCTGCTGTTCATTTTGCAGCCCTCCGTTGACGCAAATCGGATAATTGGTCGGAATTGGCGGATCCGATTTTGCAATTATTGCTCCAATTATTAGAAAGATGAAAGATAAGAAAATAGTGAAACGATGTTTCATAGCTCCTCCCGTGATTTGGTTTGCGTTCTTTTCGGACATAGGCATTTGGAAAAAAGCAGTAGCAATAGCAGTAGTAATAATTGTTTCTTTCCGTAATAGAAGACGATATAAGGTCTGAAAGTGTTTAAAAGATTTTTTTTATTTTGAAATTAATTATCAGTTGCCATTTTAATGTATTTGATATTAAAAAAGAACAGCCAGTTAAGGCTGTTCTTTTTTAAAAACGTGAGATAATAAACAGTTCTATTCACAAAGTGGTATATTACTATAATGATGGCAGTATAATCCAAATGAAAATTTATGCCACACCAAAATATACAACCGCAAATTCTGCGGGTTTATATCGCAATTTTATACAAGATTGATAATTGTGGAATTTTTGTCAAATATTTGATACTTTTTGCTAAACATATTTTGGAAAATTACGTCTTGTATAATAGGCAATTGTAATTTATATTTAAATATATAAAGGGGAAACATTATGTCCAGATATATTCTTATCACAGTAATTTTGATTCTTTCTTTGGGCTCAATATTCTGCTCCAGGAATCCAAGCTCATCTATTAATGGCGATGAAGTTACATTATACTATGGACAAGCGGTAACTTTTGGAGCCGATAAAGTAAAAATTAAATTTGATTCTTTGTTAACCGAAAGCCGCTGTCCCGACAATCCTTTGATTTTGTGCTTCTGGCAGGGTATGGCCGCTATCCAATTATCTCTGATTACTCAGGACAATGATACGGCAAATATTATTGTCGCAATTGAAGGATTGACCGAATATCCGGCGCAAGATAGTTATCCGCCTATTGATACTTTTGGTCTGTCTATCGAATTGATTGCACTTGATCCATATCCGCACACAGATCAATTACCTCCGCCATCGAAATATCGTGCCATTCTCAAAGTGAAACCATCAAACTCTATCAGCGGCATTGACGGCCGGGTTATGATTATAGATGCCAATCCAATTGATCTTTTACGGGATAATTACTCAGTCGATACCGCCAAAATTGAAGATGATCTCCTGACTATATCGGTCGCCTATGGTGGTGGCTGTAAAACACATTATTTCTATGCCTATGTTCATAGCGCTATTATGGAATCAAACCCACCTCAGATGAATTTGTATTTGCATCACTTTGGAAACGATGATTTCTGCAAGGCGTTAGTACATCAGAATCTCAAGTTTGATTTGATCCCGCTGGCAGAATATTACCGGAACTTTGAACCGGGTGGTACTCTTATCATTAATATTTATGAATATTTGGACGATACTCCGCAAATAAAAACCAGCGTTTCATATTATATTGAATATCCGCCCGATTAATATTGAAACGTTCTTCGTAATATAATATTGGCCAGTTTTTTGTTTTGTTCCAATGGCGATCAATTAATTATTGACCGAATGAATCCAGCGATTGTGCCAAATTTAAAAAGCCGTATTCTTTATTACACCGAATAATCAGGTTCGCGGTTTTTTGATTTAATAGATGATAAAATATATCCTTAATTTGTCCATATTTTGAACAAAACCGACTGTCTTTCATTGATTTAAGGCCATTTCCATCTTTACCCTCTTGACAAATTTTCGTAACCTATTATATTGTCTATGCTTGGGAACTGTTTTAGTTTTTAGAGCACATTACTAAAACTGAAATGTTCTGGATATATTAATTGAGGAATATAGGACTGTGCATGATCTTATATTTAAATCAAGTTATTATAACAAAAATATTTTCTAACCTCACAGGGGAGTTTCTTATGAAAAAACTTCTAACGATTCTAGGTTTTGTTTTGATTGCGGCATTATTGATGCCGCCGATCGAGGCCAACGCCCAAACGGCGATTTTAACATCACCCGCCAGTGGGAGTGAGTTTGTGGTCAACACTACCAATAGTGCCACCCTCTATTACTCCTTTTCCGGCGGATATCAGATAAGCTACTATTGGCTTCAGGTTGATAACAACTCAGATTTCAGCAGCCCGATATACAACTCATCATCCCTGACCGCTACATCACATACTGTTAATTCAGGATTGGAGAATGGAGTAACATATTATTGGCGGGTTGCCGTAGGCTATTATAACAGTGGATGGAAATGGACCGCCTGGAGCTCCACGCGCACTTTTGGATTTTTCATCCCCCGCCTGCAATCGCCAAGCAGCGGTTCCACCAATCGATTCCAACCGCTGACATTAAGCTGGATGGCGGTACTATATGAGTCTTCGACAAAAGTCACCAAAAGACAGCAATTACAAATTGATGATGACCCCAGTTTTGGCAGCCCAATTAGTGTGAGCAGTCTTAATAATTCATATACAACTTCAGCTCTAAATTACAATACCAAATATTATTGGCGAGTTCGTTATTATTCCAGTCTCGGTTTTATAACAACTTATCATAATTGGAGTTCGATTTATAATTTCACAACCGGGTGCGATGGTGGGCCGGCCCCGGCTCTTGTTTCTCCCGCTAATGGCGCCAGTGGGTTGGCACAGCCAATTAATCTGGATTGGTCGGCGGCAACCAATGCCAGTAATTATGGAATTCAGATTTCCAAAAATACCAGCTTTAGCCCAACCGTTGTTAATACTTCCACCAGCGCGACCAATTATGAAGCATCCGGTCTGGAAGATGGAACAACTTATTATTGGCGAGTCGGTTCTTATGAATGCACCTGGGGAAGCTACTCCGGCTATCGCAGTTTTACCACCGTTTGTCCCGAACCTGCCCCACCCGTTTTGACATCTCCAGCGAACGGAGCTACCGGTTTAAGTATGCCGTTTACTCTTGATTGGAACGATGTTGCGACTGCTATTAATTATGGAGTACAAATTGATGACAATTCCAATTTTGGGAGCCCTGAAATCTATGAATACCCATCATCTTCAGAGTATCAGGTAGCATCTGGTCTGACCGATGGTGTTCAATATTACTGGCGTGTTTATACGCATGATGAATGCGGTAATAGTATATGGGGTCCTTCCCGTAGTTTCACTTTGGAATGTCCGATTCCGGCAATTCCGACTTTAGAGCTGCCGCCTAATGGCGTGACCGATATGTCACAACCGGTTACTCTTGACTGGGCCGATGTTCCCGGTGCCACTAAATATCATTACCAGATTGATGACAGTCCCGGATTTGGGAGCATTAATTTGTCAAATGATAATGTCCCGACTTCGAACGTTGGGGTCTCCGGTTTACAGAATGCAACCCAATATTACTGGCGTGTCCGTTCCGGAAATTTGTGTGGTTGGAGTGGCTGGAGTGATGTCAGAAACTTCACCACCGACTGTCCGGTTCTCGGACCACCAGCGCTTACTTTACCGGCTAATAATGAGGACGGTCTTGATGTCCGTGAACAGGTGATGCTATACTGGGGATCTGTCGGCGGAGCAACCGACTATAATGTCCAGGTCGCCGATGATGCCGGATTTTCAAGTATTGTGGCCGAGCACGTTCATACTTCATCGGGATATACTATTCAATATCCGCTTCAAATGGGAACCTGGTATTACTGGCGTGTAAGAACCAATAACGCCTGTGGAGCCGGCGGATGGAGTACTGTGAGAAGATTCCAGCCGAATTGTCCTGCCGTCGGCATAGCTAATTTGGAATCGCCATCCAATGGAGCTATCAGCATAACCCAGCCGATTGAACTTGATTGGTCTGATGTAGCCGAAGCAACCAGATACGATATCCAGGTCGATGATAATATCGATTTTGGGACAATGGACGTTAATAATGAAAACGTTGTCGTCTCTGAATATACACTTCCCACTTTACTGGAAGGAGTTACATACAATTGGAGAGTTCGAGTTCATAACGGATGCCAATGGGGAGACTGGAGTTCTGTCTGGAATTTTGTTGCTGGCGAACAGACCGATATTGATATAATCGCTCGCGACGAGATACCAGAAGATTTCAAACTCAAACATAATTATCCCAACCCGTTTAATCCGTCAACGACAATTGAGTTTGCCTTACCCAGAGCTTCATATGTTACATTGGAGATTCATAATATTCTTGGCGCCAAAGTCGAAACTCTTGTATCACGATCAATGTCAGCAGGAAGTTATTCGGTTATCTGGGACGCTTCCAGCGTACCATCGGGAGTCTATTTCTATAAGATTGAAGCAGGTGATTTTTTCCAGACAAAGAAGATGACGCTGATTAAATAGAAGTTATATATTTTATCTCATATCCCGGCAGTTTAATGCTGCCGGGATTTTAATAAAGACTTGACCGACTGATTTGATTACATACCGGCTATACCAGACGCAAAAAAACTCTGGAATATTTGGATGATAAAGACTGGGAGTTGCTATGAAAAAACTTTTGATGTTTCTGGGGATGGTGTTGCTGGCCGCTGGTTTTATTACGGTCGGTGAATCGAAGGCAGGTAACTGCTACTTAATCAGTCCTTCCGATGAAGCGCAATTGGCTGTTTATGGTCCAACGTGTGGAGTACTTTTAGATTATGAATTTGATGTATCTGGCAGTTTGAGTCTTGCAGATTATTTCGTTTATGTTGATGATGATAGTGATTTTAGCAGCCCGGATGGGGAAATTGTCGACTATGTCGACGATGGCGACTTCACCTCATTTGTTTCCGGGTTAGCACCGGGAGAAACCTATTACTGGAAAGTAGTCGCTGTTTATAATGAACCGTGGCCGGTATTTTACAGCACTGCTATATCGTCCACAAGATCTTTTATATTCATTGTTCCGGGATTAATTAGTCCGGCAAATGGGGCCACTGATCAAAGCACTTCGCCGTTACTGGATTGGGCGTCCGTATTTCCCGGTCTTGTTTTGGGTACCGGATATCATATTTTGGTTGATGATAATTCCGATTTCAGCAGTCCTGAGATCGATAATTCTTCTGGCGGTAGCTCGCATAGTCCCGACCTTGACTATTTTACTACATATTATTGGAAAGTAAGAAGTTATACTGTCAGTCCATACTGGCCAAATCCAACCACTTATTATAACTGGAGCGCGCGCTGGGAATTCACAACCGAAATGGCTTGGCTCTGCGGCGATGTTAATGCTGATGCTGCAGTTAATATCCTGGATATTGTCTATATTATTAATTACAAATATAAAGGTGGGCCGGCTCCAGACCCGATAGAATCAGGCGATGTCAATAGTTATTTACAACCTGATGGTTTGATCAATATTTTAGATGTTGTTTATCTTATTAATTACAAATACAAATCTGGTCCCGAACCTGTTTGCCCCTAAAATAAAAGTATCGTTAACATCCCGGTAGCTTCATTACTACCGGGATTTTTTATTCCGAGACGAAAATATTGTCAATTTTTGAACAGTTCTATCTGCATATTACACGAAAACATTTTGAAATTTATTTACCATATTGACAAATTCCTATAAAGTATTATATTTCATTTAGTTGTAAGACATATTCTTTAATGGAATATTGAAATTAAGCTCATAGATATACTGGGAGAGCTATGGCTTTTCTCATATTTTATTTAACAGATTATTATATTCAATTTAGATAGAAGAGCAGACATGAAAAAATATATAATGATTACAGGTATTCTTCTTACCCTGATTTGCAATACGGCGATTGGTCGGCATTACACCGATTGGACCGGGTTTGAATTCAAAACGGGTAGATTGGATAGTAAGGATCGTATTGTTTATTACGAACTTCAAAAAGACTACACAATTGACCTTTCTGAATACTTTGAGGTTGCAGAAAAACTACCCGATTGCTGCGGGGATGCACTCGGTGGATACTGGAGTCTTGCCAGAAGCGCCACCAGGCGTGCTGACTGGGATTTTATCACCTATGAGCAGGGCGGCATATTAACTATTAAAAAAGGTTATCGCTGGGACGGTGCCTCGTTGCCGTGTAAAGAGTATGATGAAAACTATTGTCCCGACGAATACCATAATTTCCGCTCCTCCTGCGTTCATGATGTCCTGTATGATTTGATGCGGATGGAATATCATGATGCGGATTATAATCATGGGGCAGAATTAGTTGATGGCACCTGTAAGGATAACCATGTTCTTTGGGATGCTGGTGATGACAATCGCAGATTTGCTGATATGATGCACTATATGATCGCTATGGAAGATACTGATCCAAAAGATGACGCTCAATCAGATTATTTTTGGCTTCGGGTCTGGGGGGCATGCCCTACGCATGATGATGAAAAATTATGCGGCTGGAAGTATCATGTATCAGACCTAACTGCCTATGCCGAAAATAATAGAGTCGAACTGGAATGGAATCATCCCAATGTTGCACAAAAAGATCCCGATTTTGACGATCATTTTATACCAATCACTGGTTACAGTATTAAAAGAAATGGCGAAGTGATAGATAATTTCGGAGCGATTGAATGGATAAGTAATCCGCCATTACTGCCATATCCGTCATGGGTAACATCATATACTGATAATTCGGCAGTTAATGGCACCGCTTATACCTATCAAGTAACCCCACTAACCATTAATACTAATCAGGATGACTGGTCCAACACCGATGTTGCCGTACCAAACAATGGACCGGGTAATTGTTTACAATTAGATGGAAGTAACGATTATGTTGAGTGCAACAATGCATCGAATGACTTTGTCAGCACCTATAACAGTCCGTTGCTGTTATCATTTACCTATGAAGCCTGGGTCTATCCTGACGGGCAGAATGGCGATGCCGATGTAATATTGGCTTTTAACACGATTGACGGCGAGAATTACAATCACCTGGCATATTATGGACAGTATCAAACATTTTATTACTATGATAACTATAATGGCGAGGATCGATATATTCGCGCTGAGAGAGCCTACCCGACAAACAACTGGTATCATGTCGCGGTGACCTTTGATGAAGATAACAATGGCATCTTGTATGTGGATGGTGTTCAGCAAGCCACATTCAGTAATACGCTAAAACCGGAACATGGTGCAAAGTTCAGCATCGGTCAGGAATTTGATCAGTCTTTAAAATCACAGTATTTCAAGGGAAAAATAGACGAAGTCCGTATCTGGAGAAATGTTGTCAGGACTCAGGGCGAAATTCAGGCCAATATGAATATTCCGCTGCGAGGTGATGAGGATGGTCTGGTTGGTCTCTGGCATTTTGATGAACCAAATGATCTTTTTACTACGGTCAATTTCCCAAATTATGTGCCGGGACGTAAAACCTATGATGCCACCTTTAATGGAAACGACGGATTATTGATCGGTTATGTTGCTGACACCGAAGAAACTGCTTTTGTTCCATCCGGTGCAATGGGTGTGGTAACTTATATTGCTGATAACTCAGATGAATCGAAACATATTCCCGAAAAATTCACCTTGCAGCAAAACTACCCCAACCCGTTTAATCCATCAACCAACATCGAGTTTGCGCTGCCCAGAGCCGAATTTGTAACGATTGATATTTTCAATATTCTTGGCAAAAAAGTCGAGACATTAGTTTCAAGGCAATTAACCGCCGGAAATTACTCTGTGACTTGGGATGCGACCAAAGCTTCATCAGGCGTATATCTGTATAAAATCAGCGCCGGTGAATTTTTCGAAACGAAGAAAATGACCCTGATTAAATAAAAAAGACGATATTATACTTTATCCCGGCAGTTTCAATTCTGCCGAGTTTTTTTATTCCGGGCGTTGACTTTCGGCCCAATCTGACCTAAATTGATAAACTGGAGGATAAACGGTTTAAAAATGAAATTTTACATTCAATAAAATTGGGAGTGAGTATGATTAAAAAAGTAGGTATTGTTGGATTCGGTCAAATGGGTTCTGGAATAGCTCAGGTTGCCGCTGGAGCAGGATTTACTGTAGTCGCCAACGAGGTTTCCGAGGAGCTTCTCAATAGGGGAATCGGAGGAATCACAAAAAGACTCGATAAAGGTATCGAAAAAGGGAAAATGGACGAGGCCACCAAAGATAAAATCCTTGGTAATATTACGACAACAACCGAGTTCGAACCATTGGCCGATTGTGACTTAGTGATCGAAGCGGTTACTGAAGATATGATGGCAAAAAAGGAAGTATTTGGCGAACTTGAGAAAATCTGCGGACAGAACACAATTTTTGCTACAAATACTTCGTCGCTGCCGGTCGGTGATCTTTCAGTCGTTACCAAACGGCGCGAAAAATTTATCGGACTGCACTTCTTTAACCCGGTCCCGATTATGAAATTGGTCGAAGTGGTCAGAACGATTGACACCGATGATGCGACCTACGAGGCGGCCAAAACATTTGCCGAAGCGGTCGGCAAAGTAGCTGTCACGGCCAAAGATACCCCCGGATTCATCGTCAACGTGTTATTAGTGCCATATCTTCTTGATGCGATTCGTCAGTTAGAAAATGGTTTAGCGACCCGTGATGATATTGACAACGGTATGAAACTAGGTTGCGGACATCCGATGGGACCATTAACCCTGACCGATTTTATCGGGCTCGATACGATTTTGTATATCGGCGATATCTTCTTTGATGAGTTTAAAGACAGTCGTTATGCCTCCCCGCCACTGCTGAGAAGAATGGTCAACGCCGGGTATCTCGGTAAAAAGAGCGGCCGTGGTTTTTATGATTATAGCAAATAAGAAATAATCCAAGGAGTTTGTATATGGATTTCAAAAATATAGAAGTTAAAAAAGAGGGCAAGATTGCGATTGTGACTATTTCGCGCGAGAAAGCATTAAATGCCCTCAATGCCGAAACTATCACAGAACTAAAAGCATTTTTCCATAATCACTGGCGCGATGAAGATCTGCTCGGCGTGATTATTACCGGAGCCGGGAAAGCTTTTGTCGCCGGTGCTGATATAAAAGAATTGGCCGAATGTAATGTTATCTCCGCTGAGGAAACTTCGCGATTGGGTCTCTACCTGATGCATCTGATTGAGAATTTTCCCCGTCCGGTTATTGCCGCGGTTAATGGTTTTGCCCTCGGCGGCGGATGTGAACTGGCGATGGCCTGCGATATCAGACTCGCTTCTGAGAAAGCAAAACTGGGTCAGCCGGAAGTGAATCTGGGGATAATCCCCGGATATGGTGGTACCCAGCGTCTCGCTCGTCTCGTTGGTCGCGGTAAAGCCAAACAGTTGATTTTCAGTGGCGATATTATCGATGCCGCCGAAGCTTATCGAATCGGTTTGGTTGATGAAGTTTATCCGGTCGAAGAGTTGATGGACAAAGCGCTGGAGATGGCCAATAAGTTTGCCTCCAAAGCACCAATAGCAATCACGAAGGCGAAAGATTGTATCAATAAGGGGCTTGATGTGAATCTTTCAACCGGATGCGATTTTGAAAAGATTAGCTTTAGTACTCTCTATGGTACTACCGATTGCAAAGAAGGTCTGAACGCTTTTATGGAAAAACGAAAGGCTGAGTTTAAAGGCGAATAAGTAAAATTAAAATGGCAGGTTGATTCGACCTGCCATTTTTATGCCTATTTTTAAATTAATAAGGCGAGTAAACGTATTTGATTTATATGGAACTATTGACACTTTTTTTAACCTCGTTTATTGTCGGCTTTTCCGGCGCGATGATGCCCGGCCCGCTGCTGGCGGTTGCTATAGCCGAAACCCCGCGTAAAGGTTTTTTGGTCGGACCGATTTTAATCGGCGGTCATGCTCTGGCCGAAATCGCGGTAGTGGTTGTTTTATCGCTTGGATTGGCCGCTTTGGCCGATAATGAAACGATTACCAGATCAATTGCAATAGTTGGCGGAGTCATGCTGATTCTTATGGGTGCCGGGATGATTGCACAATTGCTAAAAAAAGAATCAAATAAATCATCCCAGTCAGATTCTGCTAAGAAATCAGGAAGACTTATTCTCGATGGCATTATCACCTCGCTTTCCAACCCATACTGGTTTGTCTGGTGGGCCACAACCGGTTCGGCCTTTTTGGTGAAATCGTTAAAATTTGGAGCGGTCGGGCCAACTGTTTTTTATTTTGGTCATATTTTATCTGACTTAGTCTGGTATAGTTTCGTAAGTTTTATTATCTGGAAGGGCCGCAAATTTGTGACCGGTATCGGTTACAAAATATTAATTGGAGCCTGCGCTTTGTTTTTGATTTATCTCGGCGGAAGCTTCATCTATGACGGGATATCAGGAGTAATATAGATAATAAGAGCAATAATATTTTTTCACTTTCCATCCTGCCGAAATTGTATTAGTTTAAATAGTACACTTATGATACAAAAGTAAAAATTTGAGGCCGCATGAGATTTTCTAACTTCGTTCATCTGCATACCCACAGCCAGTATTCGCTTCTTGACGGCGCCTGTCGACTTGATCGGGTAATTGAGCTGGCCAAAGAGTATAAGATGCCTGCGCTCGCTATAACCGATCACGGTAACATGTTCGGAGCGGCCGAATTTTACAAAAAAGCTACCAAGGCGGGGGTGAAGCCGATTATCGGGATGGAGGCTTATATCGCTGGCGGTTCCCGGTTTGAGAAAAGCCCGTCGCAGAAATACCCCGACAGCGGATTTCATCTGATTTTATTGGCCAAAAATAAAATCGGTTATCAAAATTTGATAAAACTTTCTACCGCCGGATTTCTGGAGGGATTTTATCATCGCCCGCGGATAGATAAAGAGATACTTCGTGAACATTCCGAAGGTTTGATTGCCACCGGTGCCTGTTTAAAAGGTGAAGTTAACTGGCATTTGCTCCACAATAATCCTGATGCCGCGCTCGCTTCAGCTCTGGAATACAATGAGATTTTTGGCGAGGGGAATTATTATCTCGAATTGCAAAATCATGGGATTGATAAGGAAAAACTGCTGATCCCAATGATTACAACAATTCATAAGGAGACCAAGATTCCGTTGGTCGTCACCAATGACTGCCATTATCTATATCAAGCCGACGCCGAAGCTCATGACGCTCTGCTTTGTATCCAGACCGGGAAGTTTGTCTCCGATACCGACCGAATGAAATACAATACCGACCAGATCTATTTCAAATCCCCCGATGAGATGGCTGAACTGTTTGCCGACTATCCTGAGGCGCTGGGAAATACGGTCAAAATTGCCGAGCGATGCAATGTTGAAATTGAGATGGGAAAACTTTATCTGCCCGGTTTTGAAATCCCAAAAACATTTACTGATATTGATGACTATCTAAGAGATCTGACCGAAACCGGGCTAAAAGAGCGGTATGAAAAGATAACTAATGAGATTAAAGAGCGGATGGATTATGAGCTATCGGTTATCAAGCAGATGGGTTACGCCGGTTATTTTCTGATCGTTAAAGACTTTATTGATTACGCTCGGCAGGTAAATGTCCCGGTCGGCCCGGGACGTGGTTCGGCGGCCGGTTCACTGGTTTCCTACTGTCTTCGGATCACCAATATCGACCCGATGAAATATTCATTGCTGTTTGAGCGGTTTCTGAATCCCGAACGTATCTCGATGCCTGATATTGACATTGATTTCGCCGATAGGGGTCGGGAAAAAATAATTGAATATGTTGTCAAAAAATACGGCAAAGATAATGTCTGCCAGATCATCACTTTTGGGACAATGGCGGCCCGGGCAGTTGTGCGTGATGTTGGCAGAGTGCTCAGTGTCCCATATTCAGAAGTTGATAAAATTGCCAAGATGATTCCATTTACCGCCGGTATCACTCTTGAGTCGGCGCTTGTCCAGAATCCTGATTTAAAAGAGTTATATGATAATGATGTCAGAGTTAAAAAGCTGATCGATCTTTCGAAAACGCTGGAAGGACTGACCCGTCATGCCTCAACCCATGCCGCCGGAGTGGTCATTGCACCTTCGAAATTGACCGATTATGTTCCTCTTTTTAAGGGTTCTCGCGACGAAATAACAACCCAGTTTGATATGAAGATCGTTGAGCAGATCGGTCTGCTTAAGATGGATTTTCTGGGACTGCGGACACTGACGGTTATTGACGATGCTCTGACAATGATAGAAGAAAATTATTCCAAAAAGATAGATATCGATAATATCGACCTGCGTGATAAAAAAGTTTATGAGCTCTTTTCTCGCGGCGACACGGTTGGGGTTTTCCAGTTTGAGTCGAGTGGTATGCGTGATTATCTGCGACGGCTCAAACCTGAAAATCTGACCGATCTGACGTCGATGAATGCTCTCTATCGTCCCGGACCTCTTGATTCGGGGATGATTGACACTTATATCGAACGTAAAAAAGGTGCCCAGGCGATTACTTTTGATCATCCCAAGCTGGAGAAGATTCTAAAAGAGACTTATGGTGTTATCGTTTTTCAGGAGCAAGTTCTTCATATTGCCAACGCTCTGGCCGGGTACAGTATGGGCAAGGCCGATATTTTGCGCAAAGCGATGGGCAAAAAACAAGTCGAGTTAATGGCCGAGCAGAAAAAAGGATTTCTATCGGGATGTGAAAAGAAAAAAGTAAGTTCCAAAGTAGCGATACAGGTTTTTGAACAGATAGAAACATTTGCTCGTTATGGCTTTAACAAGGCCCACGCAACCGGATATGCCTATGTTGCTTATCAGTGCGGCTATCTGAAAGTTCATTATCCGGAAGAGTTTATGGCGGCCAACATGACCTCGGAAATGGACTCATCCGACCGTATTTATAAGCTGATGGATGAATGCCGCCGAATGAAGATCAAAGTAGTGCCGCCCGATATTAACAGCTCATTTAAAGACTTTACTGTAAAAAATAACCAAATTCGTTTCGGCCTGCTGGCAGTAAAAAATGTCGGCGCGGGAGTTGTTGATGCAATAATTGAAGCTCGTGAAAAGGATGGTGTGTTTAAAAGCTTCCCCGATTTTGTCTCGCGTGTAAATCTCAAGAGTCTGAATCGGAGAGCAGTTGAATCGCTTATTACCGCTGGCGCCTTTGATTCTTTGTCTGGCAATCGGGCGCAAAAAGTGGAAGTGGTTGAGCGGATGCTTGAGTTTGGTCACAAGGTTCAGGTTTCGGCCAATACCGTTGATCTTTTTGCCTCAGAAGGTACTGCCATAGATAGAAAAGAACCGGAGATGTTGGATTTGAAAGATTGGCCGATTATGGAAAAGCTGTCCAAAGAAAAAGAAGTCCTCGGTATTTATGTTTCTGGGCACCCGCTTGATAGATTCCGCTCTGAGGTCGAAAACTTTGGTACCGCCGATACTGAAAAAATAGCAAATGTTCTCGATGGACGTGAAGTCCGTTTTGGTGGAATTATATCATCGTTGAAGCTGATGAACGATAAGCGGGGTAATCAAATGGCTTTTGCCACCATTGAAGATTTCAAGGGTTCGGCTGAGGCGATTATTTTCTCAGACTGTTTCGAAAAAGGCAAAAATTTTATAAGCCCGGATAATATTGTGATGGTGACCGGACGTGTTTCTACCCGCGAGGGTGAGGCCCCTAAAGTGATCGCCAGTGATCTTTTCCCGCTTGATAATCTGTGTGAACGGTTTAACTGCCGACTGGTCATAAAGATAGAGGCCGAAATGGCCGAAAATAAACTAAGCGCCGTTCAGGATCAATTGGGAAAAAATATCGGAAAAACACCGGTTGTTTTTGAGGCAAGAAAAAATGGTAAAGTATATTTAATTAAATCAAAGAGGTTTTTGGTCTCTCCCCAGAATCAATTGATGATAAAACTAAAAGAAATACTGGGCGAATCGGCTGTTTATCTACAGCAGCATTGATTTATTCGGAAACCTTTTTTTGACTTGGCGGTTTAAATACTGTAAATTAGAAAGAAAAAAAACAACGGTGATTTTATGAAAAAAATTATTATTAGCTTATTGTTGGTTTTTGTTTTGGCTCTGCTTGTTTCGGCTGGCGAGAAAACAGAAACAAAAGAGAAAGATAAACAGACTGCGGTTGTTGATACCGGTAAAATCAGGTGGTATCATTACGATGAGGGACTCAAGCTTGCCAAAGAGACCGGGCGACCGATGATGGTAAATTTCACAACATCGTGGTGCGGTTATTGCAAAAAAATGAATCGGACTACTTTTATGGAAACCGAAGTAATCAAAGCTCTCAATGGTGATTTTGTCAGTATCAAGGTTGATTGCGAATCGAATCTGGAGCTTGATGTTGACGGTTATAAAATTACCGAGCGAAATCTTTCCAAGACCGAATATGGAGTAAGAGGGTATCCGACTTATTGGTTCTTAAAATCAGATGCCTCAAGAATTGGTCCTCTGAGTGGTTATCAGGATACTGACCGACTCTTGGATATTCTGTTTTATATCAAAAATGAGATGAGTGATAAGATGAAATATGATGAGTATTTGGAAAAAGGAGGCCGTAAGGGCAAGTTCTAATTGCGGAGAAAACTTTATGAAAAGATATTTATTGACTTTAGCTGTATTGTTTATAACAACTGCCTTTTTGGTGTCCTGCTCATCATCAGATGAGAAAACATCAACCGATAACGCCAACACGACGGCAAAAACTGAAGCTCCGGCGGGAACCGGTGCTAAATTTATGGCTCTTGATATTGATGGAAATTTCCATACTTCGGAGCAATATAAAGGGAAACCACTAATTCTTAATTTCTGGGGAACATGGTGCCCACCATGCCGTAAGGAACTTCCCGACTTGAAAAAGATCTACGCCGAGTATAAATCGCAGGGATTGGAGATTATTGGTCTGGCGGTTAATGATACGCCTGAAAAAGTCCGCAAGTTTGCCAAAGACTCCGGTCTTGAATGGGTGATGCTTATTGCTAACAGGGAATCGGCGATGTCGTATCAGATCGGAACCGGCGTCCCGGTGACAATCTTTCTCGATAAAGACGGCAATGAAACCTCGCGTGCCATCGGTGCCCGCTCTTATGAATATTTTAAGAGTGAAGTTGAAAAAATTCTTTAATTAGATTTACAATAGCTTTTAAAAAGGCGGCCTTTATGGCCGCCTTTTTATATTATTGGATAAGACTAAATATTTCAATCTCCGCAATCAGGGGGAGGACCGTCCTTATAGCAGAATTTAATTATAAATAATGCGTCAAGAATATTGGTGGCGCCGGAATTGTCGATATCACTTATGGTTCCATCTGGTGCCTGTGGGCCAAGCTTATAAATACAATTTAGCAGATAAAGAGCGTCCAAAACATTTACGGAGCCATCCTGAGTAAAGTCGATACAAAGCATTGGCGGTATTTCGGCAATATTTGAAATATCGGACCAGTTATCTGCTTCATCGGCAGTTTTGATAGCAACGTATATATGATTATCAATTGACACATTTGGGATCACACAGCGATCCTTGAGCCCGGCAGGGGAAGGATATGGCACAGATTCAATACTTTGGGCATAGTTCCACCAGTTGGTAGTATCTGAACCGATTGGCACCGATGAAAATCTGATGTCATACTTTGTGGCCCGCCCCCAGGTGTAATCATCTCCCGGTGCGGTCCAGATAAATTCGGCATTATTCCCGGCCAATGGACTTTCATGCCCGTGCAAAAACAGAAAGAAAAAAATGATTAAAAATGAAAACCATGAGTAATGATTTTTGACCGTAATGAACCTGGGACTGCTACTGTTGATTATCACAGACATTTGTGCTCCTGTAGTTCATCGATCTTAAAGTTTTGGGCGGGAAAATTGATTAAGTCGATGTCTTACGTTGGTATGAACAAGGGGGTGGGTCTCGTTCCTATATGTTTAGTCTCTTTGTTTCTTCTCCGGCAGGTACTAAGTGGGGGGGCTGCCTTGTTAATTAATTCACATGTTTCATCTGTTTTCTTTATAACAAATTGTTTTATATGAAGCAAGAAAAAAGACTATTAAGATACAAAATGTTTTTAATTTTAACTTTAATCCAGGAAATATTCGTCTTGAGCATCTTATTTAGTCTTCACAATCGGGCGGGGGACCGGAATTGAGACGGTAATTAATCATATACATGGCATCGGCAACATTTATGTTGCCGGAATTATCAACATCACCACCCTCCGGTAATGGCGGCGGCGGGCCATTGCCATAAAGAAAAGATAAGAGATAAGCCAAATCGATATTATCAAAAGATAGGTCGCCGTTAACATCAGCACAGGAGATTTGGGGGATTTCGGCAATATTAACAATATTGGACCAGTTGTAAGCCTCGTCGGCCACCCTGATCGCAAAATAATAATGTTGATCAATTAACAAATTCTTAATAATGCAGGAATCTTTTCGTCCTGCCCTTGAAGGCGTCGGTAGATTTTTGGCCAGCGTGGCTGATTGCCACCAAAAAGCAGTATCGGTTCCAACCGGTTTGGTTGAAAAGCGGATATCATAAAACGATGCCTGACCAAGAAAACTGTCATCACCGCTGGCGGTCCAGATCAGCTTGACCTGATTATGACCTGTTTGGCTATGAAGTTCGGATGGTACAAAGACAATTATTGATAAGAATAGTATCAGGAAAACCGCAAATGGCCGCAGATTATGGCCGATTGTTCCCGACAAGGCAAACATCTGGTTCTCCTGTAATTCCATGGTTATCATAGTGTTCGAATGAATTAGTTATAGTGAGGGCAAAGTGAATTTCTGTCTTGCAATTCGTAATCATTTTATTTTTAACTCAAGCTACCATCTTGGAGTAATACAATATTTTTATCTCGCCATTTCTATAACGGTTTATACAGATAGTTGCAAGATAAAACTAAATTAAATGATGTAATTTAATAAAATAAATTGATTGTACTTATGATGGATTTGGCAGAGGATAGTAAACCTGATACCTTGCAATCACCTCGGCGATATTCTTGAGAGAATAGTTTACATAACTCTTCGAAGTCAATGTTATTGGCCTTGCAAGCCTTATAAATTGATGAAATGGTATTTGTGGAACTATAATTCTATTTCATTATTGAAATATTGAAACTCAACTTTTCTTCCTTCGGGATCATGAATAAAAAAATGATAGATCTCATACTTTTCATTTTCAATTGGGGGAGCTTCAGCCAGCGATTTGAATTTTTCGTAAAACTTATCAACCTCCTTTTTCTCCGAAAAAAAGAAAGTGATTATTCCATTGGTCTCTTTTTCCTGTCGGGCACAAAAGCCGAGCAGAAAATTGTCATGTTTGAATATTTTGCAGTCAGCCTGTTCCATCCAGATTTTGCAGCCAATTTTGTTATGATAAAACTCGGTTATTTCATCGAGATTATTTGTCCCCAAAAAGATTATTCCACTCATTTTATATACTCCGTAAGTTCAACATTAGTTAAGTAGGACAGGATCCCTGCCGAAGGTCCTGAAGAATGAAGGGCGATCCTGCCATTTTCCATAAACCGAATTAAAGCAAAATTTCGACAATTTTACTACAAAATTTTGTACCAAAAGACTATATTTGGCCCAAAAAATGTCTATAATCTTTTCCCTTTCTTTGTGTTACAGCAAAATGGCTTCGTTTCGCAAATATAAAGTTTTTTGCCATTTTGTGAGCGAGGCAGACGTCCTCGTCTGCCGTGTTTCTTGTCTGCAGACGGGGACGTCTGCAGACCACAATAATATATTGTCCCAAAAATGGCTTCCCTCCTTCGAAGGACAGGCGTTCCGACGTTTTTAATTTTTTTTCAAACAATGTCATTTCAAAATCGGTTCCCTCCAGAGGAGGACAGGCGTTTTGTCATTTTACACTTTTTCGAACTATCAACCTGATGGTAAAATTGTAATTTTCTATTTCCGTATAATCATGCATATACACAATGGTGTGAATTGGAATCAACTTAGGTTTGGAGGGGAAAATGATTAGAAGAGAATAATGGCGGGATCACAGGGATCCCGCCCTACTTTGCTAATCTAAACTTATGTGCCATATTACAATTTAATACTATTAAATTATTTTATGTTATATCAAATATAAAAATGGTTAATTCGCTGATTGCTATCAAGATCAACATTATAAATAAAGGAACATACTGTTTTGCATTGCCATATTTCGTAAATAGTGATAAATTATAAAATAAGTTCATTCCAGCAATTCTGGTGATCAAAATAAACTCAATAACCCCAATTCCCAAAATTGCTATCAAAAAGCCAAATACACCAAAAATCATACCGAAAGAGTTTGATAATATTACCTCTTTAAAAGGAAAAGTATTCTCCATTGCTTTAGCCCTAGCCAAGATATATATTATAAAAGCTCCATAAGCTGCAAGTGCCATTGCAAGAGTCCATAATTTGTTAAATAAATTCTGTTTTTCACAATCCGACAACTTTACATTACCCTTTTCTTTCGACTTGGTGATGCATACTAAACCGACATCGCCTTCTTTCTGTGGCACAATGTTTGGAGCTTTACATTTTTTGCATTCGGCAGTATCTCCGCTGGAAATATGTTTAACGACGATTGCGTTATTGCACTTATGACATTTAAACTTCATCTTAATTCCCTAACTTAAAATTAAAGTAGGGCAGGATCCCTGCGATCCTGCCATCATTCTCCAAAATCATCTCCAAATAATAATTCTTTGGTTCCCCAATCAGATGGATAATAATCTTTATATTCATGTATTGATGAAAACTTCCATTTAAACGGACTTACCGCCAAGCGATGCTTCACTGGATTAAAATGAATATAATCAATATGATTATTTAAATCTGTCTCATTTCTAATAATATGATCCCAGAAACGACTTTGCCAGATTTTTCCTGAAACTTGATTATGTTTTTTCCTGAAAAGCGATCCAAATGACAATTTAAAGTCGTGAATAAAATTATCCAGTTTATTTCCAGTAGGAGTTAAAATTGCATGAAAGTGATCGGGCATTACAATCCAGG
>JAQBFG010000103.1:0-3201 GCA_032123495.1 Candidatus Zixiibacteriota bacterium
AGAGATTATCACTCGTTCGGCCAGTCTTCTGGAAGTGGAAATAGATGTAGAATCGGCCGGGGAAATAGCCCGGCGGGCGCGTGGAACACCCCGAGTTGCTAATCGACTTTTGAGACGGGTGCGCGATTTTGTGACGGTTAAGGGCGATGGTAAAATCAATCTTGATTTTACATTCAAGGCGTTGGATGCCGAGGGGATCGACTCTATCGGTCTTGACGGCCATGATCGAAAGTTTTTGAAAATTATTATTGAGTACTATAACGGCGGTCCGGTTGGAATTGAAGCGCTGGCGGCGACTCTTAATGAGGAAGCGGATACGCTGGTCGATGTGATCGAGCCGTATTTATTAAAGATCGGTTTTCTTCAGAGGACCAAACGCGGCAGAATGGTCTCGAAAGAAGCAATCAAGCATCTTGGATTAAAGACGAACGGTAATGGTCAGGCGACTTTGTTTGATTGAGAGGATTTCATCCCATTATTTTAAATATATTATTCTCTCTGATAGATTTCAAAACATCAAAGAGCAGTCTTTACTTAAAACACTATCCCAATATCCATAGTTAGAAATGGTCCGCCGGTAAGATCATATTCACTATTGCCTCCGACTGGGCACCACAAAAACCCAACATCCCAGAGCAAGCCAGTCTTATTTCCAACATAGGCTATCATTTCTACAAGGCCATTATAGCATTTCTCTAAAGTTTTGTCGTTAACGATTTATTTTTACTTGTACATTTGTAAGTTATTGATTAGAGAGTATATGTGTCTCGCAATTACACATATCCGAACGCTGAGAATTGTTCTCTGGCAGAGTTAGAAATAGCTCTAAGGTCGGCCCGCTCGAGTCGCAGTCGTGATCGTTTAACGGCTGTTCGCGCCCTGATACTTGGACACAGTCACAAGGATATATCTTCAATTTTTGATGTTTCGATTAGGACTATCCAACGCTGGGTAAGTCGCTTTAACGCTCGTGGGATTGATGGTTTGGTCGAATGGTCACGTAGTGGTCGTCCTCGAAAGATAGGACAGCAACAATCGGCTACCTATCGTGAACTTATCGAGCACCCCGAAAAAGTAAAACAAACTCATTGGACGGCCAAGAAATTTCACGGTTTTCTTCGCGAGGAATTTGATCACGAGGTTGGCTATAGCACCATCGTTCGTTGGCTTCACGAGCAGAATTTTGCTCTCAAGGTTCCTCGTCCCTGGCCTGATCGTCAGGATGAAAAAGCTCGAAAAGCTTTTCTGGAGCGACTTCGGGTCTGGTTGGCTGATGATAATATTGATTTATGGTATCTCGATGAGGTTGGGGTTGAAGGTGATCCCCGACCTCGACGGCGATGGGCAAAAAAGGGTGAAAAAGCCCGGATTCCTCGAAACGGCGATCACGTCCGAATGAATGTGACAGGAATGGTGTGTCCGCGCACCGGTCAATTTTACGCTTTGGAATTTTCACATTCGGACAGTGTTATCTTTCAAACCTTTCTGAACCATGCTAATAATGATGTCAAGCGGGAACGAAAGCGCAACCTGTTAATTTGCGATAATGCCTCATGGCATAAGAGAAAATCAATCGGCTGGGGAGAGTTCGAACCTGCCTTTCTGCCGCCATATTCACCAGACTATAATCCAATCGAAAGATTATGGCTGTTGCTTAAAGCAGAATGGTTCACCGATTTCATTGCAAAAAATCGAGAGCAATTAATAGAACGACTCGACAAAGCATTAATATGGCTGATTAAGAGAACAAACAAAAATCAAAAAACATGTGCAATAACGACAAAACTTTAGAGAAATGCTATAACTGTAAAATAATTGGAATTTTCAATACTATATGATCCGCTTTTAATCTCCCCTAAAAGCGCATAGCCAACTCCAAATCCCGGTTTAATTGAAAGCTGATCATTGTCCTGAAGCATTTCTATTTTAGTTATTGCGCTGATTCCTATAAGGAGTTTCTTTTTCATAAATGGCTCGATTTCTGTGGCATCGGCAGAAAGTCCAATGAATATCCTGTTCGTCAAACGATGGTCCCAGAAGATACCGCCTTTGAATCCTGATTCTGTATCAAACTCGTATTCATATCCATCCGTTCCGTCGACATCTATATTTCCCCCGCCAAAAAGACCGAGTTTAACACCAAAAATATTATTTATTGATTCTTTGTTATCGGCGAAAGCAGTTCCTGCCAATAATATAATAACGATAAATGTAATCAAAGTTTTATTCATGCAGTATTTTCTCTTCAGTGAGCCAATTATTACTAAAAAAGGCGGGATAAAACCCGCCTTTAATAAATCATTCCAAATCAATTTATTAATGGAGCAGCTACCGCTGACCATTCCGGATCTTCGGATTCAATAGCAGTGGATGAGCCCAGATAGCCGTCTTCTCCAACGGTTGCGGTAATAGTATTACCAGTCCCATCATTGAAACTCCAGTAACCTATCAAACCGGTTGACAAACCGCTTATATGCATGTTATAATTATTCAAAATCTCCGATTCCGAGCGAGTGACGTTCCATATTCTAACCTCATCGATCATGCCGTTAAAATAGAACTCATCAAACATTTTCCGTCGTCCAATATTCAATGTCGTTTCAAAACTGCACGAACTCATGTCGTCAATTGTGTCAGCATCAATTAATGAACCATTGATGTAATAACTAATAATACCATTACTATAAGTCAGAGCGATATGGGACCATTCTGAAATATTCGGTCCAGTTGTTGCACTAATTCTCTCATAGCCGATTCCATTACAAAGATCGGACCCCAGATTAGATCCGCAAATCAGGGAATATTGCAAATAGGGCGAATCATGATCAGGCGCACCTTTATCTATGACGCGAGTAAAACTTCCCCCGCTACTTAGAGGATAGACCCATGCTTCGAGTGTGTAATTATCGCCAAGATTCAGATTTGCGTAGAATGGTATAGTAGCATATTGGGTACCATCAAACAGAAGTGAATAATTGGCCATTGCTGAGCCAATTTGAATAAAGTCACCAATACTGCTCAAACCTGAAATATCATTGACTCTGATTGCATAATAGTAATCAACAGGATCTACATCAGTATCAATATATCCGGTAATTGATTGATCTGTGATTTCAGTAATTATAGAATCTCCCACATCATAAAGCGAATCAATTGAACGAATTACTTCATAGCTTTCAAAATCGCACATTTGTGATGCAT
>JAQBFG010000104.1:0-6885 GCA_032123495.1 Candidatus Zixiibacteriota bacterium
GGGTCAAGCGCCGAAGTGACCTCATCAAATAACATGATCATCGGATCCATCGCCAGTGCCCGCGCTATAGCCACTCGTTGTTTCTGCCCTCCGGAAAGTTGCGCCGGGAAGGCATCAATCTTGTCCGACAAATCGACCAATCCGAGGAGTTCCAACCCTTTCTGCCGGGATATTTCTGCGCTTCGTTTTCTTACTATCCTTTGAGCCAGCATTATATTCTCTATAACGGTTAAATGAGGGAAAAGGTTGAATTGCTGGAAGACCATTCCGACCTCAAGGCGAATTTTATGAACATTTTTATTATTTCTATCGACTTTTAGACCATCAATTAGAACTTCACCCGATTCGAATGTCTCAAGGGCATTGAGACATCTAAGCAGGGTCGATTTGCCTGAGCCGGAAGGGCCTATGATTACAACCACTTCCCCTTTTTCTATATCGAGGGAAATCCCATCAAGGGCACAAATATCGCCAAATTTACAGACTAAATCTTTGATTTTAATAATCATCTGGTTTTGCTTCCAAATCCTTCAACGGCATATATTCTTTCTAAATATTTTACAATCCGTGAGAGAGTTAGAGTCATAATTAAATAAATAAGTGCCACCATCACCCAGGTCTGAAAATCAACAAAATACTGTGAATAATATTCCCTTCCTGCTCTCGTGATCTCTCGTAATCCGATAATCGAAACCAGCGATGAATCTTTTAATGAGGCGATAAATTCATTGGCAATCGGCGGAATAACAATTCGAAGTGACTGCGGAATTATTACATGTCTCAAAGTCTGGAAACGGGTCATCCCGAGTGCCTGAGCCGCCTCATGCTGGCCGCGATCAATAGCCTCGATACCGGAGCGGAATATTTCAGCCAAATAGGCCGAATAGCATATCCCGACGGCTAATACCCCGGCGGTAAAACGGTCGAGGTTAAGAAACTTGCCTAATCCGAAATAGATAAAAAATATCTGTACCAGAAGCGGGATACCGCGAATGACATTGATATATATCGAGGCAAAATTGGAAACTATTTTAATGCTGGAGATACGCATTACCCCGATAATCAATCCCAGTACCATCGCCAGCGAAAATGAGCAGATAGTAATTAAGACAGTTACCGGGATAGCCGGGATAAGATATTGCAAAATATCCCAGTGAAGAATAATCTGTTCGGCCAGCCAATCGAGCATATTTCTCCTATAAAAGACAAAATGTACATCAGATAATATTCTAAATCAAGTTTGAAATAGAGATAGGTTCTCTAAATTTGTCAACAAATCTTTGATTGACTTTGTGAGGTCAGGTATGTATGTTTTGTTCAGAATTGAATTAGGTATCAATTATATTTGCCCCCGTGGTGCAACGGATAGCACGTTGGCCTCCGAAGCCAGCGATCCAAGTTCGATTCTTGGCGGGGGCATATTAAATCGGAATTAGAAATTAAGAAATATAATTAGGAGGAATTATGGCAGACGGACAATTTACAATAAGTATGGAGCAGTTAAACGATTTTGAGTTTAAAGTAAAATTCGATGACGGCAAAGAGCTCCTGATGGATGAACCGGAACCGATCGGCAGTAATCAGGGTCCTAATCCGGCACGGTTAATATCGGCCTCGATTGGATATTGTCTTTCGGCCAGTCTCTTTTTTGCTTTACAAAAAGCCCGGGTTGATACGAAGATCACAAATACAACTGTCACGACTCAGATCGCGCGCAATGAAAAAGGCCGTTTTAGAATTGCAGGAAGCAAAGTTACTATCAATGCTGAAATTGATCAATCTGACGAGACTGTAAATCGCAGACAGAAAAGTCTGGAGCTGTTTGAGGATTTTTGTGTCGCTACGCAGTCTATTCGCGACGGGTTCGATGTCGAAGTCGAAGTTATCGATCAAAACGGTAAGAAGATTCACGGGTAAATTTCTAATATTAAACAAACCCACAGCAAGCTGTGGGCCACCCCTATTATTTATATGTGGGCGGCAGATGTCCACATCTGCCCCATTCCGTTTCTGCGAGCGAAACGTGGCAATCTCTATTTATCTTTTTACCACAACAATCAATTTATAGATTGCGAATGAGGCCCAGACGACTTCAAGGATTATAAATGGGACGGCGTTGAGCGTATAGGCATAATAAGATGAAATTCCTGCACCAAAGATATTAAGCAGAATATATGATATTGAATGCTCAGTGACTTTTTTAAGTAGATTCAATGCGAACGCCAAAAGTAGTAAAATCATCCCGATTATACCGATTATCAGATTTATATTAATCATAATATCTCCAAAATTCCCTGTATTTTATTGTTCGTCAATACTTTACAGCAAAATGGGTTCGTTTCGCAAATATAAAGTTTTTTCAAGTCATTCGTTTCCCAAACAAAATTAATTTCATGCTTAATATATCTCTTTCATATATAGACAACTATAATATTTTAAAAGTGAATTGATAGTAAATTTGTTATGGCAAACCAGTCAATTAACAACGAATTGCCATAAACTAAATGGAACAATATTGACTTATCGATATAAATGATATAGTATTAGTATCATTTATAATGTGGGAGCAAATCAATATGTTTTATCTAAATAGAATTTATTTGTTAATTACAGGTCTTGTTCTTTTTATCATTTGTACTCCCAATAATTCACATTCACAGGCAAAAGTTGGAGGGATCGGCGGAGGCGAGCATTTAAGAGTAGTAAACTCCCCCAAAGGTTCCGCTATGGGTCAATGCGCCGCCAATTTAGTCGACGCTCAATCGGCGTTATATAATCCAGGGGCATATGGAGTATTTTTGCTCAATAAAACGTTCCATTTATCATTTCCGAATAAAACCGATTATTTCCCATACTCAGATAACAGCCAGATTTATTTGAAAACTTTTAGTTTGGGAGCCGGAATATCTTTAAAAAAAATAAGCAAATCGTCAAGAAAAGGTGATTTTGACATCGCACTTGGTTTTGCTTATTCTCGCATTAGGTTGGATATTGGCGAGGTTACTCGAACAGGCTTTGACATTATTGTAATTGGAGCAATTGAAGGAACCGGTGAAACAATCGCCATTTATGATAACACCGACTGTTATACAATTGGATTGGGAATCAAGTATTTTGCCAATGTTGGCGCCGGAATTACCTTTAAAAGACTTACCGAGTTTATAGGCGAAGTAGCAGCCAAAGCAAATATGCATGATATTGGAATATATTTTGAAATCCCAATATTTGATATTTTATCAGACAAACCGGAATCACAGAAAAAGATAAATTTCGATCTAACACCATCATTTGCTTATGTCAAGGCTAACATCGGCAAGATCACATATCCAGCCAACGCCAGCTCTCAATATCTCCCCAAAATGAGTCGAGTGGGATTTTCTGTCTACGCAGCGGCCAATAGTGGCAAAATGCGGCTTATCTCGGTAAGATGGATAAATGAAACTGAAAAAGGTCTCTGGGTTTATTCTGACGAATCAAAAAAGAATGGATATGAGGTGGGAGTTTTGGGAATATTTTACTACCGTTGGGGAAATGCAAAAAATGATATTGCCGGGATTGACCAAGATACATGGGGCTACGGCATCGAGCTAAGAGGTTTATTATATTGGGGAAAAACATGCGGTCTTAGAATTCCGAAAGGATTTGCCGGCAAAATACTTAACAATATAGATTTTTCTTTTGAATTCGCAAAATTTCCTGATAATGGCTACTACCGAATTTCTAATGCAAAGTTTTATAAATTGAGTATGTCGTTTTAAAGATAAAGATATTAACCTTAATAAATGAGGACACATACAATGGCAAATAAGTTCACATTAGTATTAGTAATAGTATGTGTTTGCCTTTCCGGATGTGTGCAAAGTAATGATTTTGCACTTAAAGACGGCGATATTCTTTTTCAGGATTTTCCATCGCCTCAGAGTATGGCAGTTAAAATAGCCACCAATTCGGAATTCAGCCACTGCGGTATTATTTTTTATGAAAACGATATCCCAATGGTCTGGGAAGCGGTTCAACCGGTGACAATAACATCTTTGGATAGGTGGATTGGGCGGGATGTTGACAGCCATTATGTTGTGAAACGATTAATCAACTCAGATTCGATATTCGCCGATACCATTGTTGCTCAAATGAAGAAATATGGTAAAACGCACCTTGGTAAGGATTATGACATCTATTTTGGATGGTCGGATGAACGCTTGTACTGCTCGGAATATGTTTGGAAAATGTATAACTCCGCACTAAATATAGAACTGGGTTCATTAAAATCATTAAAGGAATATAATCTGACTCATCCCGCGGTTGTCGATAAATTAAAGGAACGATATGGCGACAACATTCCTTTGAATGAGCCGGTAGTATCACCTCAGGATGTTTTTGACAGCGATAAATTAGAAACTGTCTATTCGCAATAAAAATAGGCAGGTGTCGGAGACACCTGCCCTACAAAACTATTATGTCGAAACCCTTCGGGATTTCGACCTACCGTATTATGTGGGCGGCAGACGTCCTCGTCTGCAGTCAAAAGTCTATCTTGGCCAGAGCCAGCCGAAGACACCGGCGGTGACGAGCGCATAAATCAGGCCATCAAAGACTGATTTCATTGTCGCAAACCAGTTCTTTTTGTACCAGATCGAATTCTGGAGCAGGGCCATCGAATAACCAATAAACGATGTTGCTCCGACAAAACGAAACACCTCAAGATAGTAGGCATTGGCGCCCAAAGCGCGGCCGGAAATATATGCCGCAAAAATCGAGATCAATACCGAATAGAAAAACCACATTATCAGTGACGAGATCATACTCGTATCGCCGTTTTTATAAAATGTAACAATGGCAACCGGTCCTTTATCCATTTTATCCTTATATTCCGACGATTTTGTTTCTTTCATCCCGGTTGCGTACGGGAAATAATAATCACCCGGTGGGACATTAAACCGACGCAAAGCATCCATAACACCAGCTTCATCCGGTAGTTTCTTTAAATCGCTTTGGTGATAAGTCAGCAGCATATGCATTAAAGAACTGACAATAAAGACAAAAACCGCCGAAATCAGAATCGGTATCCAGAGAGAGATAATTGACACATGTTCAACCATTTTGTCCTCCTAAATTTTAGAGAATCATTTATATTATCTATTTAAATATCTTGAATCTATCGACTTTACGAGACGAATCCCGTAAATGATTGCGTTAAAATTTAGAAGATAAACTATTTGATTGCAACAACTTTTTTGAGATGCCACGGCCTATCTATTAATAAGCGGTACTAGAATACTGATAATGTTGGCCAGAATTATTCCTGAAAACCAGTAAACCGGTTTCATATATTTTTTATCTTTATGTTTTTCACTATGGATAAGTCCCTCATAAGCTGTAATAATCAGTCCCGGTAAAATAAGAATCGTTCCTTTGACCTCAATATCATAAACATGCCTATAAAAATAGGCTTGCGCTAAAACCCCTAAGCCGGTCAATATTGAGATTTGAATCTCCGGATTCGCAAAAAATGTTTTAATCTTCTTCCACATAGTCACTTAATTATACCGAAATTTTTGAGGGATATTCAAGGGAATTTTTCTGTCAATTTTACTACAATATTTTGTACCGAGATTAAATATTTGGACAAATAATTCCTTGTAATATTCTACCTATCACATCGTTACAGTAAAATGGGTTCCCTCCTTCGAAGGACAGGTGCTTTCCCGTTTTTTGTTTTTTGGGCAAAAGCCTGCTCCTCCAAAATGAATCTTACATACATATCAATTATGCTGTGATACTTGATATAACATCGGCTTGGTGGGGAAATTGATTATATGAAACCCACCATAAATGGTGGGCCACCCAGTCTGACGGAATAACATATTGCAATAAGAAACCCACCGCCAGCGGTGGGCTACAGAAGCTACGGAACTTATAAACCGCCTGGATTTATAGCTTCAGGTCTTAATTTATATTTGGCATTAGGGTTTGGATAAGATAATGATATAAAATCAGTGTCATAATATACAAAATCATTCTTCTTTTTTACGAATTGTGGAGGGCTGTTTGAAACAATGCAAACTGCCGCTATAACATTATATTCTGGGTCCTCAAATAGTTTCTCCAAATCACGTCCCAATTCTGTTCTGAAATCCATATTATCCAAATTTATATTTTCTGGGAAAAATATTGATACCAAACGGGGAAATTGCAAATTTACACTCTGCTTCTTTTTATCCCCAAGCGTCAATTTTATGTCAGCCTTTACAATATCAAAGTTATCCATACGCTGATTTTTGGCCATTTTTGAGACACATTCTACATAAAATATATCCCCATCATTTCTTTCAATTCTTAAATCGGCCTCGGAAACATTACTAATATTTGGTAGCCAATTAACCCTTTTATGATGGAAATCAAAATGGACACAAGATCTAAATTCATATAAAATTGAATGTACCATATTTGCGTTACAAAGTTTGTGAACAAGGTGTTTTCTTACCTTTGGGTCATTATAATCTGATCTAAATGATTTTATAGATTTTGCATGGCATGCCAATAAAATGATATCATTTGGTATTGGGTCAGGCATTCCTTTTTGTTGCCACGTTTCATATAATGACAATAGATTTTTCAGATAATGAGTGTTATTTAGTTTTGGCAGACAATCGGACATTAAATGTTTTAGATAATTTACTTCTATCGGAATATCATTTTTCTGGATTGTGTTTTTCCAATTTACCATTTCATTTACAGTCCTATATCAAAATACCTCTCAATCGTTCTGAGGCAATAAAAAAACTCCGGTTCAATTAAGAACCGGAGTTTTAAATTACTCCCGGCAGCGTTCTACTCTCCCACCCAGTCTCCCAAGCAGTACCATCGACGCTGGAGGGCTTAACT
>JAQBFG010000105.1:0-7649 GCA_032123495.1 Candidatus Zixiibacteriota bacterium
CATCAACCAGATTGGTGACATTAATCTCGGCCAGCGCATGGTATTCTCTTTTTTGCATATCAGGTCAAATCCTTTTTTATCCTGACCAAAAACTCAAGCGAGAAATTAGAAATCTTATCGTTAAATCCTTTTAATTTATTATTGGCCCAGTTAAATCCGATAACCGCCGGGATAGCGGCGCCAAGTCCTACAATCGTAGCAAGAAGTGCTTCAGCGATGCCAGGGGCAACAACTGCCAATGAGGCCGAACCTCTTTGACCGATTGACCAGAATGAGTCCATGACTCCGACCACCGTTCCAAGCAGCCCCAAAAACGGCGATGCGTTAGCGGTGGTAGCAAGGAAAACAGCCGATTTTTCCAGAAAACTGATTTGCTCGACTCTGGCCCGTTCGAGAGTCATCTCAACCATATCAATTTCTTTTTGAGAGAGTAGTAATTGCTGATCCTCGGTTGCACCATCAGCTTTTTTATTTTCTATTATATCACTGACTTCATTGAATCCTTCAAGGAAAACGCCCGATAACGGGCTATTACGAAGTGCTTTGGCCTGGCCGACCAGGTCAGAAATTTTTCCAGCTTTGCGATATAGATTTAAGAAAGCCCAGCTTTCTTCTTCAACTTTTCTGAATGATCGCCACTTATTGAACATGATACTCCAGGAAACAAGCGAAAGCATCACCAGAATAATTAAAATGATTAATCCGAAAAGACTGGTCTGACCGATTATTTGCCAAACTCCACCGGAGAAAAAGCCTACCGAGACAATGTTTAGTTCCATATAAATCCTTATAAAATCCCTTTATGTCATTTTACGTTCAGCCGCCAAAAAGGTTCGGTTTGAACCGGTTGAGCGGTATTAATCAGCCATTTAACATTGTCTATTATACGTGGGGGAAAAGTCAACGTCAACTAAAAGCTATTTATTCATTTAAAGAAGATAAAAGAAAATATAGGTTTCTCTTGACATCCTTTCCAAAAACAGTTATATCCGCAGTTGATTAATTTAACCTCACACTCATGGGAGGAGAAGGAATGAGAAAGTTACTATTGGTATTGTTAATTGGTTTGTTTGCTTTGACTTTGGTAGCAGGATGCGGCCAGCAGGAAGAGCCAAAAACCGAACCACCGGTTGAAGAACCGACCATGGAAGCTGTTCCCGATAGCGGCACCGTTGTTGATTCGGCGGCCACTGCTGCCGAAAAAGTTGTCGATACGACCAAAAAGGTAGCCAAAGAAGCTGGAAAATAAGATTATTTCAGTTCAAAATAAAAGGCCGCTTTCTTAAGCGGCCTTTTTTAAATTTCTGTTCTGTGGGCGGCAGATTGCCAAAAAAACCTCGTCTGCCCCAAAAATATCATTCCATTTCTCCAACGTCATTCCCGCGTACGCGGGAATCCAGATTTGATTTTTATATTCTGGTAACCCACCCAACGGGTGGGGATTTTGTGAAACTGCTAATATATTTATTTGCAAATACATAGCGATTACTGCTTCAAGAGTTATTTTCCCACAGCAAGCTGTGGGCTACCCAGCTTCATGGTCTAATTATTATTCCTTCTTATGTAATTTCTGGCAGATATGAATCTGAACCTTATTTTCGAATAACTATATTCTCAATCTTTCTAATAATGATTGTTCGAGTAATTACATTCATTGCAAGATTTCATATCATACTCCGGGAAAAAGTACATTCAGAAAAATATGAGTAGGATAGACATTCCAGTCTGTCCAGATTAATATGTTACATAAGTGTCAGTTCACACGCCTCATTAATGAGGCGCAAGAACTAACGCAACAGCTTGATACTTTTTCAACGGCCCCTACAGTTTTAATCAAAATAAAAAGGCCACTTGTTTAAGCGGCCTTTTTTAATTCCTATTTAAATAATCAACCATTCCAATTGATTGATCTAACTGAATTCTACAATTCTAAGATTCAAGCATTTCGACATTGGCTCGCGGCACAATCGCCTTTTTACCATCATCAAACTCGACTTCCAGAACACGCGCCTTAGAACCAGATTCCAATTCGGCCAGTTCCGGCGGTAAAGAAACAACCTTCCCAAGCATGCCAAAATAAGGATGCCGAATTACTCTGACCGGTGAACCGGTCTGAAGTCCCATCTCACGGAAATCGTCGACATCATCTTTATCATTTATATCGCGATCAAAAGGTATAATGACTTCGGGCCGAATAACACCGGCACGAATCTGCGTGGCACCATTGATACAGGCGAGTTTGCCCTCTTTTGATTTTAGCAGGCTAAATGTGGTGCCAGCCATATTAATTTGACCAAAACCTTCGGTAACCACCAGCGTCACACCAATCTCTTCAGAGCCGGTAATAGCAACACCGATATCATATCCGAGGAAATCGCGAAGATCCTTATCGTCAAAACCTCCCACGACAATTCCGGCGGCCCCGACTTTGGCTGCTTTTTTGATAGCATCGGCTGTCACCATTGAACCACCCACAACTACTTTGCCTTTACATTCATCGGTGATCTCTTTATCGGTCAGAACCGAAGTGTTATCTGCCACGACAACCTTGATCTCACCGTGGGTTTCTCCGCCGATTCCAAAAATACCCTGTACAAAAGAACTCCAGGTCGTTATGGCGACACCTTCTTTTTCAAAAACTTCGGTTACTTCACCGGTGACATACGCCTTGACCTCGACCGGTATCGGTTGCCCGCGAAGCAAGACCTGTCCGGTAATATTGGAGACAGATTCGACCGTCCCGCTCACATGAGATTTTTCAGATTGCGAAAGAAACGAAAGACCGAGAAAACCTTTTGTTTTTGCCAGAATTTCACCCACTTCGATACTGTCGCCTTTTTTCTTCAGCATTACCTCGTCCATATCCTCCGGAGGAATACCAAGTTTGTTGGCGATGTTTACCGGATCGACTTTGCCCGGCAGGTGAGTCTGTGCCACAACGTCGTCGGGATTGACCTTGTCACCTTTTTTGACAATGACATTACCTTTTAACGGTAGTATCCGGTTTTTGGTTACCAGGAGTTTGTCGGTTACCTTCAAACCGGGTGTATATGCATGACCCATATTTATTGCCTCAATAATTTATCAATAGACTAAACGTTTTATTCTCTGTCAAATGCCGCTTCCGGATAAATATCCATCGCCGTCATCCACTCTCTTAATTTTGCCACCCGTATTTTATTATCTTCGGGCAGTACAAAGGGACGACCGCGCCCATCAAGGACGATACCGGTCACGCCTCCTGATATTTCAGTTTCCAACTTATGGCCAGGGCCGGCACCAATATCAATATTCTTCAACGGCTCCAGTTCGGCTTTGGCTTTTAATGGTAATCCGTCGTCGCCGAGCCCAAGTTTGATAAGCTTAAGATCACCAAGCTGCAGCGTTCCTGATTCAACCGTTCCATCCGGCAGGGTAATTTTATAATTCATTAGCGGTCCCTGTTTTTTCAACACACCAACCGGAGCAACACAGGTTCCCAAGTGAATCAAACAGTCTTTATTAAATACTTCAGTGGCTGCCTGCGGCAGAACCGTGGCCAGAACACCGAGTTGCGGCATCATAAAGATCGAGTCAACTGCGAGACGGGTGATACCTTCAGGGACAAAAGAGTCGATCATCATCAGAGCCGACTGCTGTCTTTTGGGAGCATGCGATAAAACACCACCCGAGCCGACTAAAATGTCAAGGGTCATCATGTTAACCAGCGAGGCGCCTGATGATGTCTGCTCGAAAGCATCAGCGATAGTCCTCTGTTGCTGGACACCTTTCAGGACCGTGGCAAAACTCTTATGCTGAATAAAAGCAAGACGAAGTGCTTCTTTGGCAATCGCCTGCTCAAAAATCAATTCTTCCATCGATTGTGGAATCGTCGTCGGACGGATCATTTTATTTTTTACGCGGTTACGCAGGTCGCGCTCGTCCATGTGGAACGGAACCCAGCGCATCACCATCGGCAAAGTCGCTTCGGCGAAAACATTTGAGATCGAATAACTCATCCCAAGATTAGCCGAGACAGTACGATTAAAAACACCCTCATTTGATTCGCCCGGTCTGAAAACCGAAAAGACGTCAGTAGTAGCGCCGCCAATATCGACACCGACTACTTCGATTCCTTCAATGTCAGCGATTGTTTTTATTATCAATCCGACCGCGCCGGGGGTCGGCATGATCGGCGCATCGGTCCATTTCATAAGCGTTCGGTAACCGGGGGCCTGCGCCATAACATGTTCCATAAAGAGATTATGGATCTCTTCGCGGGCCGGAGCAAGGTTTTCGCGCTCCAAAACCGGACGCAGATTCGGGACTATTTTTAAATCGACTTTGTCAGACAGAGTTGCTTTGACCGCCTCGGCGGCATCAATATTCCCGGCATAAATAATCGGCAGTTTGTATCCGCTTCCCAAACGTGGTTTGGGATCAGCCGCCGCAACCAGTTCGGCAATTTCAACAACGTGTGTCGTTGTCCCATGATCAATCCCGCCCGAAAGCAATATCATATCGGGTCGTAAACGGCGAATTCGTTCGATCTGTTCGTGGGGGAGACGTTTGTCGTTGGATGCAATAACATCCATCACAATCGATCCGGCACCAAGCGCGGCACGTTCGGCCGATTCGGCGGTCATCGAACGGACAACACCGGCGACCATCATCTGCAATCCGCCTCCGGCTGATGAGGTCGAAATATAAATATCGGTTCCAACATTACCGTTGGCCGGTGAAATAATTCTGCCTTCTTCATCGAGAAGTTTCCGCCCGCATAACTCTTCAACTTCGCCAACCGCATTGAGTACACCTTTGGTAACATCTTCAAATGGAGCCTCAACAGTTGTCGGGGCCTCACCTCGGACCATAAGACGGTACTCACCATCCTTTTTCTCAATAAGAATCGCCTTGGTCGTAGTCGAACCGCAGTCGGTGGCCAGAATAATCTTTATGTCCTCAGGATTCATTTTTGCCATATTATTCCTGTCTATCCTCAGTTAATATTTTCTTTTCCCAATCAGGCTAAAACTGTAATAATCCAATTGCCCTGATTTCCTCAAAGATTAAAATTATAACACAATTTGTTTGTTTTGTAAAGTTAGTTTTTATTTGCCAATTGGCTCCAATATATCTGTTTTCTCGTGGATTAGACGATCTAAGAATATAAAACGCCCAAATGAAATTGTCAGATAACGTTGGTTTCTTCGCTGATAACTCCCTTTTCAAATCTATCCTCGGCCAGCGATGAAATATCAACCGTGGTTTTCTTTCCACAGATTGATTCTGCCGCCACCAGACCGGCCGCCGGGGCATGCATCAGGCCGTGCCCGGAAAAGCCATTGATATAAAATAATCCGTTTATTTTTTTGGAAGATCCAATAATAGCGTGGTGATCCGGGGTGACTTCATATAATCCGGCCCAGCTGTTGGAAACACCGGCCGTTTCGAGAGCCGGAATCCGGTCGAGCGCCTTCATAATAATATTATCAGTATAATCGGGGTCGACCGATTCATCAAAAGCCGGTTCCACCGTATTATCGGCCCAGCCAAGAAGTAATCCTGGAGCCTCACGATGAAAATAAAGTCCCGCCTTAACATCAACCACCATCGGAAATTTGGGGCCGACAAAATCGAGAGCCGCAGTTGTAACTATTTGACGCCGAACCGCTTCCACCGGAATTGAAGTCCCGGCCATCTGGGCGATAATTTTGGCATAAGGACCGGCGGCGTTGATAATCAACGGACAATCGATATCACCTTTATTTGTTTTAATACCTGTTACCGTATTTTTGTCAGTTGTAATGCCGGTCACCTCGGTCTCGACCAAAATTTCTACTCCAAGGCCTCTTGATGCCGAAGCATACCCCTGAATTAGATCATTGGGATCGGCCAAACCATCCTGCTGACAGAAAGTAGCCTTTATAATATCATCAGTCCTGACTTCCGGAGCGAAATCATTAATTCTATCAGGATCGATCAACTCGACCGGCAGACCAAGTGATTTTTGTAATTCGACCGCCTTTGAAAAATCGGCCAGTTCTTTTTCGTCTGACAGAAGAAACATATATCCGCATTGATTAAAAATGGCCGGATACCCGGTAATTGACTCGAAATTGGCCAGAATCTCCTCAGATTTCATCGACATCTCAATGTTTGATTTTGAGTTAAACTGGGCACGGATTCCACCGGCGCATTTGCTGGTCGCTCCAGATCCGAGAAACATCTCTTTTTCCACAACAACGATTTTGCCAAATTTGAATTTGGCCAGATTAAAGGCTGCGGCCAAGCCAATGATTCCGCCTCCGATAATAACAACGTCTGCGTTCCGGGTCATATTTTAGCCCCTGAGGTTATATGTATAGTGAAACTTTTCACGTGAGCAATTTAAATTAATAGCCGAATATGTCAAGCGAAAAGCCTGTTTTACATTTTGAATTTGTAGGTCGAAATCCCGTAGGGTTTCGACAATTTTCTTATATTGGGGTGCTCCATCCCGACTTGTCGGGACTGTGGGTTGGTTGATTTGTACACCTGAATCAGGTAGGACAGACATTCCTGTCCGTCCAGATATAATGCCGGACAAGAATGTCCGGCCTACCGGTCTTAGTTCTGGGCTGGGTGGCGCACCCCTTGGGGTGCGGAAATATTCTATATTAGTAGGTCAGGAGCCGTGCCGTAGGTCCTGAAGAATGAAGGGCGCTCCTGACGATTGAATTTCACTTCATTGCGAGGAGTCTACCGCAGGTGGACGACGCGGCAATCTCTATTTAATAATCCTACGGGCAATTCAGCTCAGGCCCACTCTTATACTTATAATTTATCAAATACACAACATCCAATATATTAACCGGCGGAATGCCATCAACGTCGGCCGCATCAAGCGGATCAGGCGCAGGTCCATTCTTATATTTATAATTAATAATGTAAACTATGTCGAGAATATCAACACCTGGTAATCCATCGACATCCCCACAAACCAAGAATGTCCCGTCGCCATTATTAAGTAAAATGGAAACATTGTCAGAGCCAGAGTTCGCGGTAGCCAGATCATTGTTGCCGTCTCCATTAAAATCGATCGAGAAAACAGAGACAGGGGTAGTTCCAACGGCATAGTTAACCGCGCTCTGAAAAGTCCCGTCGCCATTGCCTAACAGTATCGAAACATTGTGAGAGCTATAGTTCGCAGTCGCCAGATCATTGTTGCCATCAGAGTTAAAATCAATTGAGAAAACAGAGTTAGGCCATTGTCCGGCGGCATAGTTAACCGCGGACTGGAATGTTCCGTCGCCATTATTAAGTAATATCGAAACATTGTTATAGAAATGGTTCGAGGTGGCCAGATCGTTGTCGCCATCCCCGTCAAGATCGATTGAGAAGACCGACAAAGGATCACGTCCGACAGCATAATTCACCGCGGTCTGAAAGGTTCCGTCGCCATTATTCAACAGTATTGAGACATTGGCTCTGCCAAAGTTCGCTACCGCCAGATCATTGTTGCCATCAGAGTTAAAATCAATCGAGAAAACAGAGAAAGGGTCTCCGGCGGCATAGTTAGCCGCGCTCTGAAAAGTCCCGTCGCCATTGCCTAACAGTATCGAAACATCGTCAGAGTCTCTGTTCGCCGTGACCAGATCATTGTCACCATCCCCGTCAAGATCAATCGA
>JAQBFG010000106.1:0-12104 GCA_032123495.1 Candidatus Zixiibacteriota bacterium
TAACGTTTCCTCCAAAAAACAAAAAAAGAGCAAGGCGGGCGTTTACGATGTAAGCCTCCAAAATATGCCTGAATGCTGAAGAATATCGATATTTTACTCATGGATGATAAAAGTTTCAGAAGCTGGGAGGCGGACCGTTAGAAAGCTGCAGCCTTTAACTGCCGTGCCGATGTTGCTACGACTTATGGTGTCGGTGTTTCAATCTATCGTGCTACGAATGGTCCGTTGATGCTCAGTATTCACGATAACAAGTTTATCGAGGATCGTGCCTCAGGTGATAATTCTCACTGGGCAACCTCGATCTTCGCTTGTCATAATCGATATGCAGAGCGCGATGGCTTTGGTGATGCTCCGGTTTTGATATATAATAATATTGATGAGACCTGGGGCGGCATGACCATGTCCAACACGCGGGCATTTGATATTTATGGTAATACCTTTGATGGCTGCAGTGATGCCATTTATAACGGCCATGGATGCCCTGACAGCGACCCGACTCTTTTCTTTGGCGATCATCATATTTATGACAATATCTTTATGAATGCTACTGATGATTTGCATTCGAGCACAACCCCTGCTCTTGACTGGCAGTACTATGGCGCTGGTGTGGGAACGCATCTACCGAGCATTATTGAGGATAATACTTTCGAAGATAATGATGCCGCAGTAAGGTTTGTTTTTGATACCGATATGACGTATCCGGCCCATGAAATCTCAGGTAATAGCTTTATCAATAACGGCATGGCTGTAATTGTTGATGGCGCCTTCGCTTCAACCTTGGATGCCGAAAGTAACTATTGGGGCACGATCAGCTGTCCAGCCATAGCAACAATTGTCAGTGGTCCTGTTGATTATGAACCATGGTGCAATTCCGGTTTCACATTTTGCGGATTTTCCTGTTCTTTGGCCGAAATCTGGGTTGATGATAACTGGACTGGAACCGCGGAAGGAACCGATGTCGGCGGACATATTTTCGGATATGATGCTTTTGATGTTATTGCCGATGGTGTTAATGCCGTTTCAGATGCCGGAACGGTTCATGTTTTCGACGGAAATTATGACATTCCGATTGATATCGATAATCGTACCGGTGTAAACATCCTTGGTGAATCAGAAGCCGGGACAATATTTAAACCTGCCACAACGCTTGACTGGGGATTTGCTCCTTATGGAAGCGGAAGACAGGTCGCTATTCGTGTTGTCGGTTCAACCAGCATTACACTAAGTAATATGACTATGGACTTTGATTTGATTAAAGCAGATAATACGTTTGGATTGCTCTTCTGGAATTCAACTGGAGAGATTTCAAACAATACTTTGCAGAATATGAATACAGCCGGATATTATGAATTTATATCTTATCTCCGGGCTCCTGATTATACCGATGGTGCCAGGGCTCAAATTGATATTTTGAATAATACATTTTTGAAAACCGGCCGTGTCGGAATCGTTGTTCATGATTATGTTAATACTCTTATCGAAGGAAATAACTTTGATAAAGTAGATGATGATTTCGGATATGCGATTGAATTAGGTTCGGCATCAACCGGAATTATCAGAGGTAATACATTCATCAATTATGATACCTGGGCGGCAACTGATCAGTCCACCGTCTCGGCCATTTATGTTGAAAACTCTTTTACCATGGGTGTTGTCGACCCGATTACAAAATCGGTGAACATTGAAGATAATGAGATTTCCAATTGCCAGTATGGTATAATTGTTGGAAATGAAGTTGTCGGATATGCTGGCAATGTTGACATTGTTATTACTATCGCCGATAACACAATTTTTAATAATTCCACAGCCGGTTCATTATCGAGTGGGGCAATTATATTGACCGATGAGGGTAAGGATGTCGGATCTTCTGTTAATGCCACTATTCATAATAATACAATCTATAATAATGGTGATTACGGAATTCTTATAAACACCGATGGCAATGGTGATATATCGGCCACGATGACCGAAAATATTTTGGGCGATAACTATACTGGTATCAGCATCAAGGATTATGCGACAACTTCGACCAGCTCATACAATATGGTCGTTCATCACAATTTCTTTGACAATTATCTGAATGCCGAAGATGATGTTGTTGGCGGATATTGGGATGATCTGGCAACCAATGAAGGTAACTGCTGGAGCGATTGGGAAACAAATGTTGGTTACCCACTGCAATATACTGTCAGCGGTAACGCTGGAGCCCGGGACAGAAAACCAAATCGGGCTAATTGCGACGGTATGGGCGATTGTGAAACCGGTGAGGCTAATGGGGAAACACCGATTAACATTCTGGATGTTGTATATATTATTAATTATAAGTACAAGGATGGTCCCGACCCAAAACCGTATGCAATATGCAGTGGCGATCCTAACTGTGACTGTGTTGTCAATATTCTTGACGTTGTTTATCTTATTAACTTTAAATATAAGGAAGGACCTGATCCTTGTGGCGGTTCTGATTGGATGTTTGCATGTAAATTACCGATTAGAGGAGAGACACCTGCATCGGCAATTTCAACTGATCCGATCAAAGATTTGATTCCTGCTAAATCATTACTGTTAAATGAACCGATAATGGATACTAAAAAGGTTAACTCCTTTACAGCATTTAAGTAGGAAACAGATTCAACAATGGGCCCGCATTTTGAGCGGGCTCATTAATTATTGATTCCATTCATTTAAATGGAATGAGTTTGGATTCACTTCCGGGAAATAATATATCACAAGGGCAGCCATAGGTCTGGTTGCCCTTGTTAATTTTGATTAAACTATATTACCAGTTTGCCGTATTATCAGCATTCACGCCATAACGATTCAAATAAATTTAATCTAAACAGAATAGTAATTTAATGTTAAATAGAATCCCGGGTATTATTAAACAGTATCAATGCCGGAGGTCGGAATCGAACCGACACGATGTTGCCATCGGAGGATTTTGAGTCCTCTGCGTCTACCAATTTCACCACTCCGGCATGAGGTAGAATATACAATTTCAGATTAACAACTGTCAAGTTTATTTTGAGGAGAAATATTCAGAATCTCATTGATAAATTGACAAATTAGAAATTATAAACGTCAGTTGAATCTTCGGTCAGATTATCAAAAGTCTCATTCTGCGCATTAGGATCATACAATCCAGCCGATGGGTGCAGGGGACAGGATTCAATTGGAACATTTTCTTCGCGATAGATTTCATTCCGAACTTTTGTGCAGCGATCGGTCGCCAATTTTCCCGATTCAAGGCAAACATCGGCAAAAACAATTCCGTCCGGTATCTCAAAATCGACCACCGGTAATGAATCATGAGCCGCTTTCATAATAGCTGTCCAGACCGGAACAGCATTTCTGGAGCCATCCTGACTGCGACCAATTGAGATTTTGCTATCGAATCCTATCCAGACACCGGTCGTGATCTGAGGCGTATAACCTACAAACCAATTATCGCACCAATTGTCCGAGGTCCCTGTTTTGCCACCTGCTGGACGCATGAAACCTCTTCTGCGCACTCCATAGCCGGTTCCGCCCGGCTGCATCACCGATTGCATCATATTGACCATGATATATGCGGTTTGTGCCGAAAGCACTTCATCTTTCTGAACAACCGAATTATCTTCCAAAATATTCCCATAGCGGTCGGTGATTTTGGTGATAAAACGGTAAGGAATTTTTATTCCCCCGTTGGGGAAAACGGTATATGCTGAAATCAGCTCGATCGGTTTCACTTCGGTTGCTCCCATAGCAAGCGTCGGATACGGCTGCAACGATGTAGTTATTCCCATTTTATTGGCATAGAAGATGGCCTGTTCCGGACCGATTTTTAATATCAATTTTACCGAAACCAGGTTACGAGATTGCCTAAGCGCATCACGAAGAGTCATCTCGCCCTTGAATTTGCCATCATAATTATGCGGCCGCCAGTCGGGTGCCCCAGGTATTTTTAGTTTGATTGAGTTATCATAAAACAGATCGGCCGGATTATAACCATTATCAATCGCCGCCGTATAAATAAAAGGTTTAAAAGATGATCCGGGCGTAAGCAACGATTGAACGGCACGATTCCATTTCGTTTTTTCAAATGATCGTCCGCCGATCAGGGCCAGGACATTTCCAGTTGCATTCTCAATTGAAACGGAGGCTCCCTGAATCTGCTCATAAACTCTAATTGAATCGGTCAATGGATCGGCAAGAGAATCAGTTGTGTCGGGGATAGCATAGGTATAAGTCGTATTTGTCGGTTTATGAACCCGCTCCAGCCAGGCCTGCAAAGAATCAAGTTTCTTTTTGACTTCAGTTTCGACAACTTGCTGTAAATCCCAGTTTAGGGTCGTTATCACTTGCAGACCACCAGAATATAGCGCTTTCTCGCCATATGTTTCAAGAAGATATTTTCTTATTACTTCCGTGAAATATGGGGCTCGACCAGGCTCCTCGACTTGTGGATTTAGCCCGGAGGGGAGAAGAATAAGGGAATCATATTCCTCTCTGGTTATTTTTCCCCAATCATAAAATGAATATAGAGAACGATTGCGGATTCTAACGGCAGATTCCGGGTCTTCGAAAACTTTGGCGGAATAACGACTAGGCCCCTTAAATAGCCCAACCAAAAAGGCACAATCACCGACACTCAGTGCTTCAACCGATTTATTGAAATATGTTCTTGCCGCCGCCGCTATTCCATAAGCACCCCAGCCAAAATAGTACTCATTGAGATACATCTGTAAAATTTCTTCTTTGGAATAGGCCCGCTCAAGTTTTACAGCGGTCATCGCCTCCTTAATTTTCCGCTCAAGAGTCTGCTTTCTATTAAGAAATAGCATACGTGCTAATTGCTGGGTGACTGTTGATGCTCCCTGCGCAATTCGCCAATTGGTTATATTAATCAGCATGGCGCCAACAATTCGTTTTACATTGACTCCCCAATGATTCATAAATTCCCTGTCCTCAACTGCCATAACCATATCAGTCATATGTTTGGGGATTTTACTGTAAGGTGTGAGAACGCGGTTTTCATTGAAAAATTCCTGCAATAAGGTCCCGTTAGAGGCATAAATCTTTGTTTTCAGGGAGGGTTCAATGTTATGAAGTTTTGTAAAAGATGGTAAATCTTTTTGATAGACTATATAAGTTCGATATCCAACAACAATAAAAAATATACAGGTCAGGATTATTAAAATCAGTAGTGATTTCTTTAATCCAAAATTTTGGAATCGTTTGCTTTTGAGCACAACATTCATAGGGACTAAGAAACATCCTTTTTATAATTCAAGTCAAGTCTAAAAGAATCATGAACAGCCATAAAATTAAATATATTTGTTATACACATTTATTCATTGGCCAGTTGATTAAATAATTAGCCCTTGCAATATCGGTTTTGATTGTTTATTCTGGATTGTTTGACGGCCGAAATGTCTCAATAGACAACGATTTAAGCCGATAACAAGTTAATAGTCGTTAAAAATAGAAAGAGTTATGAAAATAGAATTTAAAGAACAATATGATTTGATTTCGCGTGGTGCTGTTGATCTCCTGCCAGAAGGGGAATTTGAAAAGCGCCTCAAAAAATCAATAGCCGAGAATAAACCATTAAGAGTCAAACAGGGATTTGATCCGACGGCACCGGATATACACCTGGGACACACCGTTGGTATCAGAAAACTGAAACAGTTTCAGGATTTGGGGCATCAGATTGTCTTGATTATCGGTGATTATACGGGGTTGATCGGTGATCCATCGGGTCGTTCGGTAACGCGTCCGCAATTGACCTATGATCAGGTTATGGCCAATGCCGAAACATATCAGCAGCAGTTTTTCAAGATCCTTGATAAATCTAAGACCGAGGTTCATTTTAATGGTGAATGGTTCTCAAAAATGAATTTTCAGGAAATTATGAATTTGGCCTCCAAATTTACCGTGGCACGGATACTGGAAAGGGATGATTTTGAAAAAAGATTTAAGGCCGGTAGTCCGATTTCTATCCATGAACTATTTTATCCGTTGATGCAAGGTTATGATTCTGTAGCTATAAAGGCTGATGTCGAAATTGGTGCGACCGAACAGAAATTCAATCTTCTTACCGGTCGTGATATTCAGCAGGATTACGGCATTGAACCGCAGCTTGTTCTTACAACGCCGGTTCTGGTCGGTCTTGACGGACACCAGCGGATGTCAAAGTCAATTGGTAATTATATCGGTATTGATGAATCGCCCAAAGATATTTTTGGCAAAGTGATGTCAATTTCTGATAATATGATTTATTCCTACTTTGAGCTGGTCACCGATGTGTCGATCGATCGCCTGGCCGAGATAAAAGAGATACTTGGAGATAAAAACTCCAACCCGATGAACATAAAGAAAGAACTTGGTGAAACATTGGTTGCGATGTATCACTCCGCCGAAGAGGGAAAGGGAGCCAGGGAAGAATTCGAACGGATATTTTCCAATCACGAATTACCAGATGAGGTCCCGGAATTTGATTGTTCTTCTTATAAGGAGTCGGCTTGGATTGTGACAATTATGACAGATGGTAAGCTTTGCAAATCGAATGGCGAGGCACGCCGTTTAATCAAGGGTGGCGGCGTTTCGATAGATGGAGAAAAAATAAGTGATGAAAACCTGGAGTTGAATATAAAAGATGGCATGTTGTTAAAAGTCGGGAAACGAAGATTTTTGAAACTAAAAAGAAAATGATTTTTTGAAACTTCTCCGGCTTTCAGTCATTATAAACAATATGAAAACTACTTTAAAAATATGGATAATATTTTGTCTGGTGACAGTTGTTTCCGGATGCGGTGGTGGAACCAAAATTCTTGGAATTAATGAGCGGGAAATAAATCGTCCCAAGCTGCCATCGCGGGTTAGAATTGATCCCCACGCTTGGAATTTTTTTATAAATGGAACTATTTTTGAATCAATGGGCGAGATATATATGGCGAAAGATCAGTATGCCCAAGCCCTTGATTCGGTGCCAACGTCTAATGTAGTGAGATATTCCTACGCTTCAATACTTTCGAAATTAAAGGAACACAGAAAAAGTATTAATGAGGCCGAGTTGATATATCCAAAAGGAATTGATGACTGGCTACTTATTGGAAACAATTACAGGACGCTGGCGATATATGACTCATCACTTATGGCATACCATAAAGCTCTTGAGATTGACTCAAATTTAATATCAATCTATTATTTTATGGGAGCATATTATCAGCAGGCGAATAATATTGATTCGGCAATTTGGGCCCACCGGCATGTGGCCAGATTGGTTTCAGATTATAATTCATTTCAGCAACTGGCAAATTTGCAATTAAAGGCAGGAAGAATTGAAGATGCCAAAAATAGTTTTTATCAATCACTCACCCTTGATTCCACGGTAAATAATATCCGTTCTTATTTGGCCCTGTCGGCGATTTATGAAGAAACCGGCGATAAGCTTATGGCCGCCGAGATGACCGAAAAGGCTATGCAATTGGAACCGGGTGATCTAATGATCCAAAATAGATTACTTAGATTTTATGAAGAAATCGCTCAGCTGGACAAAGGTATTGAGACGGCGAAAAAAATTATTGATCTTGATTCAGAAGATAAATCGATCAGACGGCGATTAGGGATTTTGTATTATCGTGCCGACAGCCTGAAACAGGCCGATTCATTGTTTACTTCTTTGATCGATTCTGGTGAAGATAATCTTGTCAACTATTATTACGCCGGTCAGGTTTCGTTTGCTCAAGAAAATTATGAGTCATCAAAAAAACACTTCCGATGGCTGACGACAGAAGCCGATACCGTGTTGGACGGGTGGATGAATTTGGCGCGGGTATATTTTGTTCAGGATTCGCTTGATAAGGTTGTAAATGTTTATGAAACCGGGATCAATCATATGCAGACTATTGAAGATTCAATGATTATCCTATACTCGATGGCGGCTGCAAATGAATCGCGTGATAGCGTTGATTTGTCTATCAAACAGTTTGAATTTGTTATAAAAAATCAGCCGGGGAATGGTTTGGCCTATAATTATCTTGGATATATGTTGGCAGATCGTGGGATGAAGCTTGATTACTCTCTCCAACTTATTCTCAAGGCTTTGGAACTGGATCCTGATAACGGCGCCTTCATTGATAGTTATGGATGGGTTCTATATCGTATGGGAGAATATAAAAAATCGATCAAGGTTCTCCTTGAAGCATTGAAGTTTAATAACAGAGACTCTGTTATATTTGAGCATGTAGGCGATGCCTACGAAGCATTGGGCGATTTTAATAAAGCGAGAGAATTTTGGGGTAAGGCGTTCGAGATGAACCCGGATAGCGACTCTATTAAATGGAAATTATATCAGTGACCGCTTGCTTGAAATTCGGGCTTTATTTTTACCTATTCCTATTGGTTAGCTTGTTAATATTTTCCTGCGCCGAGGTTGCCGGGCCTCCCGGAGGCCCCAGAGACGAAACGGCACCAACTATTACTTCAACAACACCTTTATCTGGTAGCGTTAACACCATAATAGACAATATTATAACAATTTCTTTCTCTGAGGGCATTAACACCAAGGGAGTTGAGGAAACAATCTTTATCACTCCTCGACCGAATGGCAAGCTCAAATATTCATGGAAGAAAAACAAACTCTTAATCACACTTCCGGAATCTTTCAAATCGAATACAACCTATGTCGTAACAGTGGGAAGCGGTGTGAGAGATCTTCGCGGAAATAAATTGGAGGAATCCTTCTCCTTTGCTTTTTCAACCGGGGAGATAATTGATCAAGGTAGTGTCGCCGGGTTAGTGTTTCAGGAAAAAAAACCAAATGCAGGAATTACAATTGGCTTATATAATTATTCAATTTTAGATTCATTGATATTTTTAGATTCGCTTTATCCTCCTTATTTAACTCAGTCAGGGAAAAATGGAGAGTTTGAATTCAATTATCTCCCCGATGGTAATTATCTGGTTTTGGCCTACGGCGATAAAAACAAAAATCAACTATTGAATTACCCATCTGAGATGTTTGGCCTGGCGGATCGATTTGTTGTTTTGGATAGTAATAAGCAGACCCTGACCCTAAATATTAATATGACCTCTATTGATACAACATCGCTTTCGATTATTTCCACTACACTTTACCAGAATAATTTGGTAAAAGCAAGATTGTCAAAAAGCGTAAAATCCGAAACTTTCTTTGAATTTGTAAAAGACATAGTTCTGATCTCATCGGAGAGGGAAGACGGCTTAATTATAGCTTCCTCGGTTAAGGAATCAGGCGAAGGCGAGACAGCAGTTTTTAATTTATATTTTGCTAATCTTGTTGATGGCCTTTATAAACTTAGAATTGGCGAACCACTGTTAACCGCCTTGGGCAGCGAATCAACATATATTGAAAGCTCCGAGTTTCCGGTTCATCTAAATAGCGATAGCGCAGCCCCAAAAATTGATTATTTCTCATCAAATCAGAAGACAATCTTTTTAGACGAGAACAGTTTTGAGATCGGTTTTTCCGAACCTATGAATCAAATCTTATCCGCGGATAGTTCAATTTTGATATACGATAATAATGATATTCAAAAAGATATAACTCTAAACTGGATAGATGATTTTCGACTTCGATTAATGCTTGATAGGCCGGACTGGGGAAAAGCATATTTTGTAGTTCTTGATGAAAAAACATATTTTGATCTGGCCGGAAACAGCGTGGGAGATTCTATATCTGTTTTTAAGTTTAATACCTATGATTCTGATTCTCTTGGAGAAGCTTCAGGGCAGATAGAATACGGTTTGCCGATAGATTCCAATGTTATTTCTTATCTGACTTTTGGCGAAGTCTCCAATAAGAAACGGTTTACCCAAAGAGTATCAGGTAATCATTTCAGCTTTAATTTGCCTTCCGGCAAATATCTATTAAGTGGATTCATCGATTCCAATAATAATGGCAATTATGATTCTGGCTCACTTTTTCCGTTTGGATTGGCCGAAACGATGGCACTCGGAGCAGATACTATTCGTGTTAGAGCCAGATTTGAAACCGCCGGTCTGATTTTCAAATTTGAATAATTCTTTGACATAATTAAAGCGGAGCCAGAAGGCTCCGCTTTAAAGTTTCTTTTATCCAGCAAAAGACCTATTTCAATTCGCCCCATAGTGTTAAGGTCACACGACGGTTTTTAGAAAAAGCATCTTTTTCGTCCGGAAGCGCAACTGGCTTGGTTTCACCATGGCTAGCGGTGAACATACGATAAAGAGCGACACCATATTGGTCGATCAGATATTTCTTGACGGCATTAGATCTTTTCTCACCAAGTTCAAGATTATATTTGGCTGAGCCGGATTGATCGGTATGCCCAATAATTTCCAAAAGTGAGCGGGCATAATCGGTCATTTTCATTCCCAGACCTTCGAGATTATCTTTGGCCAATGTTGTTAATTCAGCACTGTCAAAATCATAGTTGACAACACCTTCCCAGATTACCTGATAATTCTCAAATCCTTTTGATTGATTCAGGGCCAAATCAGTTTTCTCGGAGAGATCATTGGCTAGCGTCTGCAGTTTCTTTACGTCATCCGAATTAAGAGCTGCCTGAGCCTTTAATTCAGAAATCTGAGCATCGTTTACTGCCTTAGCTTCTGCCATCTTCTGATCCACATACCCCTTGCTGGCACATCCGCTAATTAATAGAAGCGCAACTGCCATAAGTACTGTCAGAATTTTCAGCATAATGAACATGTCCTTCCTAGTTATTAATAGGTTAACCTTAATTTTTCCCAATGATATAGTCAGTTTGACAAATAAGTCAAGATAATTTTTAATTATTGTTTGACGGCGCCAGAGGTAATTCCGGACACAATATGTCTTTGAAAGAAAAGAAAAGCGGCCAAAACCGGGACCACCGCCAGCGCCGACCCTGCCATCAGATGTGGCCAGTCTATCGCCTGATGTCCCTGATAGAGCGCCAGACCGACCGGGAGCGTTCGTACCGATTCGGAACTGGTAAGGATAAATGGCAATAAAAAGGCGTTCCAATTGGTTAAAAAAACCTGAATAGCGAGGACCGCCAGGGCAGGTTTACAAAGCGGCATAACTATTCTAAAGACAATTTTAAACTCGCCGGCGCCATCAATACGGGCCGCTTCTTCCATTGATGCCGGAAGAGTATTAATATATTGCCGGACTAAAAAGATGCCAATCGGATTAACCAGAAAAGGAAGAATCAGCGCCCAATAGCTGTCATACATGCCGAGTTTAAATATTAATAGGTATAAGGGAATTATAATTATGTGAGCAGGGATCATCAGAACAAACACGACCGAATAAAACCAGAAATTTTTGCCAATAAATTGATAGCGGGCAAAGGCATAACCGGCCATAAAACAGAAAAGAATATTTCCGGCAGTCACGATAACTCCAACAAGCATGGAATTAAGAAAATATCTCACCATATTTCCGGCCGTTAAGATATCAAGATATGTTTTTAAGGTCCATTGTGCAGTAAACAGATCGATTAAACTCAGGCCAGAATTGGAGGGCAGAAAAGATACACGAAACATCCATAGCAGAGGAAATATCATCACCAATAAAATTAGACTAAGGATTGTATAACGCATCGTTTTCATGATGTCGTTTTCCTTCTGAATAGTCTGAACTGAAGGATCGAAAAGATGGCAATAATTATAAAAAGCAGATAAGCTGCAGCTGAAGCATATCCAAATTCAAAACGACTGAGACCAGTCTCATAAATATAATAAACGGCGGTGGAACTACCGTATTTACCTTTGGTCATGACAAATATTTCAACAAAAACCTGAAACGACTTAATGGTATTAATAACAATAATATACAGCGCGACAGGTTTTAGAAGCGGCAGAGTGATGGAAAACAGCTTTCTAAAAAAACCGGCGCCAGCAACCTCGGCAGCCTCATACAATTCTTTCGGAATCGATTTTAATCCGGCCAGAAACAGAAGCATATAATAACCAACTGACATCCATACATCCATCGCCATCACACTGAACAAGGCTGTTTTATTAGATAATAAAAATATATCCGGAATTGATTTAGGAGAGTGGAGAAAAAATATTGGTTATGTTTCTCAAGATATTTTTTTAATGAATGATGC
>JAQBFG010000107.1:0-10956 GCA_032123495.1 Candidatus Zixiibacteriota bacterium
CATATTATATATGCCCTTATTGGGAAAAAACAGCGTTTGGTAGGTCGCGTTTTTCTGGCGGCAATGGTTGTTCTGGGGTTTTGGTGGCCCGGCTGGTGGTTATTTGGGGCGATGGTATTTATGTTTGGGATAAATCATCCGCCAACAATAAACGATTCGATAAAACTTCCGCGACACGCCAAAATAATCGGCTATTGTGCTTTGATCATATTTATAATCAGTTTTATTCCAGTGCCGTTTATGATGGCATAAGCATTTTCATTTTAAGACTTGATTGACCGCTGGATATTACCTCCTGTTTTATAAGTCCATCGTCAAACGCCTTTAAAAATATATCAACAATCTCCGGATCAAATTGGGTTCCTCTGAATTTTTTCAACTCATCCAGCGCCACTTGCGGATCCCGGCGATCCCGATACGGCCGATCAGAGGTGATGGCATCATACGTATCAACAACGGCCAACAGCCGCCCCTCAATTGGAATATCTTCGCCTTTAAGTCCACGTGGGTATCCACTACCGTCATACATTTCATGATGGGCAATGATATAGGGCATCGCCGGCTTCAGAAACGGAATACCGTGTAAAATCTTGACGCCAAGTTCAGGATGTTTCATCATGATGTTTCGCTCAAAGTCGGTCAGTCGATCCGGTTTGTTGAGAACTGAATCGGGAACCCCGATTTTACCAATGTCATGCAGAATACACCCGGTGCGCAGTTCGGCCAATTTTGATGTACTCCAACCCATTTCGCCAGCAATAATTCTGGCCAGTCTATAGACACGGTCGGTATGACCGGCAGTATAACGATCACGTGCCTCAACGGCATTGGCCAAAGTCTTAATTGTCTGAAAATATGAATTACGAAGATTTTTATCCAGAAAATTGCTTTCCACCGCATTAGCCGCATATGACACCAGTAAAGATATCATCCGCTTTTGACCGGGTGAGATATATGAAAACGGATTGGAATAAACCAGATTCATCATACCGATTATCTCATCTCGGGAAATCAGCGGGTACGAGATGTATGATCGCTTCAGTTCGATACCATCTTCTTTAATCTCTTCATCTAATGACCATAGCTGCTTAAAATCAGATTCTTTCTGTCGCTTATTATCTTCACCCCTGAGGAATTTATCGATATATTTATTTTTGGATGAACCAGCCATACATTTTAATCGGAAATGACCCGATTTTTTGGCTTTCAATAATATCGTTGCAGAAGAACCGGGCAGCACCCTCACTGCAGTATTAACAATAAGATTCAAAAGTTGCGGCATTTTAACACCGCGTGAAATTTCATCAGCAACCGTCATCAACTCCAGTTGACTTCGCAGTTCAACATTTTCTCTTTTTATTTGTTGATTGTCGAGTCCGCGCTTGATGGTCGATTTTAAATCTTCGAGTTTAAACGGTTTTATAAGATAATCGTAACCGCCTTTTTTCAAAACCGAGATGGCGGTCTTAACAGTCGGATAGCCGGTCATCAGAATAACGACTGCATCGGAATGGAACTTTAGAACATGTTCCAGGATCTGAACACCAGAATAATCACCCATAACCAGATCGGTCAAAACCAAATCAACGCTGTTGGCAGAAATATAATCCATTGCATCGACAGGATTGGAAAACTTTTGCAGTCGATAATCATCGAATTCGGATAGAGCTTCGGCAATTATATTACAAATATATTTTTCGTCGTCGATGACAACGATATGTTTGGTGTCATTGAGCATCAGCTTTTTTTATCCTTTCGAACCTTTCTACAACCATCCCCGCAAAGTTGCACAGTTTACTATGTATGAGTCTCCACTTCAGCATATCGGAGAAACCGGGAGACTTAAAACAGGTAAACCTCAATCTGTATCAAGATTGTTCTATATATGGGAAGATGCCTACTGGTGTCGGTATGTCTCACCGGCATGGTAAGATGATCGCACCAGAGGACCTGAGAAGACCGATCTGATTCCTGCCTGACGAGCAGCTTCGGCCAAATCGTCAAATTCTGAAGGTTCGTAATATTTTATTACCGGATGATGATTCTTTGACGGGGATAAATATTGCCCAATAGTCAAATATTCAACTCCATGGGCGTTCATATCGGCAAAGACATTTTTTAATTCATTAACCGTTTCACCCAATCCGACCATAACTCCCGATTTGACCCCAACTTTTCCTCCTGAAATCAATTTCAACAAATTCAGGGATTGAATATAGTTAGCTGCCGGTCGGACAGACTGATAAAGTCTGGGAACGGTTTCAATATTGTGATTATAAACCTCAGGTTGAGCATCGAGAACTCTTAAAATATTTTCTTCGACACCTCTGAAATCAGGCGTAAGAACTTCAATTGTTATATATTTCTTCAGTGCCCTGATAGCTTCAATTACCTTGACAAACTGATTGGAACCGCCGTCCGGTAATTCGTCACGGTTTACCGATGTAATAACGGCATGCTTCAGATTCATTATGTCAACAGCTCTGGCAACACGTTTTGGCTCATCGATATCCACCGCTTTTGGTTTTCCGGTAGCAATATTACAAAATCGGCAGCTACGGGTACAAATATTTCCAAGTATCAAAAAAGTAGCGGTTCCAGATGAAAAACATTCGGCTCGATTTGGGCAATTTGCCTCGTGGCATACCGTTTCAAGGCGATTTTCCTTGATAAGCGACAAGGTCTTAAGATATTCTTTGTCGCCACAGGCCCTGACTTTCAGCCAATCAGGTTTGCTTATTTTATCTATTCTTTTTGACATATCCTAAAAAACTGTTTAAATTTTAAACACCCTTATTGTTTCGGTCGTTTAATAATACGGCATCTTGACACAAGTTGTTAAGTTAAATAGATTTCGCTCGATATCAAGGGAAAGAAATAAAATTATGAAGGGAGTCATAATGAGCCGAATATCTGTAATATCTCTGTTATTACTTTTGCTCAGTTTTTCAACAGTTTTCGCTCTCGAAAGGGGTCAGGGAGTACAAGCCACATTATTAAAGGAAAAAAGCCTCACCGATTATCAGGCCATTCCCCGATTTGCCGCGGCTGAATTATGTTCGGTTAGAACGGTTGGTGATCAATATTGGGTTATTTCATACTGGCTCACCGGAAATGAGCAGTATTTGGCATATCAGGATCCTGGCCTAACCTGTTCATCACCATACCCATTTGCGGTACATGAAATATATCTGCTTCTATATGTCCAGGCTACTACAAATCTTTATTACTCCGGATGTATTCAGGATGTAGACTTAACAAATCCTGCCTGTCCAATGCCTGGCGATACATTGTCACAGTCTGCGGAATGGGCTTATGGATTCTCACCAGGGCTCTGGCGAATTGTGGTCCCGGCCTATGATGATACTATTGAGGATCCTCCGGAAGTAAATGGACCTTATTTTGCCGGCTTCACGATTACAACTTCATTGGTAGATACTGAATATCAAGATAGTGTTCTTTTAATAACAGAAGATTCACTACATGTACCATGGACTTGCCAAAACTATAACTATTATGGCGAAGAAGATGGTTATGTTGACCTGGCCAATAATGTAGCATACAATTTCCCTGGCAAATTGTTATTATACTCAGCTGGCTTTACCGGCGGCAGCGGCGGTTATGGCCCGATGCCTAATTTAACTATTCTTGAACCTAAACCTGCCAAAATAGCAGGAACTCCTTTGCGATGCTGGGTTTTGGATAGTGCGGATAGTTCATTTGTTGATTCTGTAAAATTTGAATATGCATCGTCCAGCGGCTGGGTTAGATTTGGTGCAGACGTCAATGATAATCATGCCATACGAAACGGAATAGATCCGTCAGGAACCGGTCCAGGATATGTAGTTAACCTGGGCCCCGCCGGAATAATTGAGGACGAGCATACTATTCGAGTTACAGCTTATGACACTTTGTTCAGAACTTCGGTAACACAAGTTGATATCACGCTCGACCCGACTCCGCCGCGGATGGACTTTATTGAACCGTCATTTATGGACACTATCTGTCTGCCTGATATCATCAAAACCTTCACCGATGACGATGATATTTCCTCGGTTATTTTTTATCAGAAGCAACTAAAAACCAACTACTCAGCTTCAGTCGTCACTTTACATCAGACCAACTATGGTGATGTTAACTATTTCGCCGGTGACGACAACTTGATTATCAATGACGAGTTTGGCGAATATTACTGCGGGCCAACGGCCGGCGCAATTGCGATCAAATACTGGTTTGACAAAGGTTATACCGGACTGATGAGAGAGAGTGGTCTCACCATTCCAGTAGATACGGTTGTTGAAAGATTAGCCTCCGGAATGAAAACGAGAACCAATAAAGGTACCTATGATGATTTCTTTGTTAGCGGGCTTGAAAATTATATCACTTATCATGGTAACAATCTTATCGTGGAAAGCTATTTTACTCCCGACTATACAGAGATGAGAGTCATTTTTGAGGAAAAGGAGATGCTGCCGATTCTTGGTCTTTCCGGAAATCCGGGTTTTTATGTTGTCCTTTCGGCGATGAGTGGTTTGGATAATGGCGGCGGGCAGTATGCTGTTACTATCTCCGACCCTCTCACCGGGACTTCCATTGATACCTATATGAGAAATATCGGTGACGGTTCTCAGGTTTTGTACGACGGTAGTTGGTATGGCCTTGATATTGCTATTGCGGTCGTCGCGAATAATCATAACAATTCGCGAGTAGAAATTGGAGAAGCCTCCATGTCAATCAGTAATTGGGTGTTTAACTGGGATTCATCGACATCGTTAAGCGATGATTCACTTTATTACATCACAGCTATCGGAACCGACGTGACGCACCACAAAGAAATTTCCACTACTTTGATTAGATACCATTGCAATTTAAATCGTGTTGAAGGTGATTACGATGGAAATGGTTCCTCCAATTCTCTGGATATTCTGTACCTGATAAATTATATCTACCAGGGCGGCAGTGCACCGATTGGCGGGGCTCATCGTGCCGATGCCAATTGTGATAACCAGATTGATATTGGCGATGTGATTTTTATGGTGAAATATGTTTTTGGAAGTGGAAGCTTGCCATGTTATTGATCACATAGATTAATAAAAAAGGCCGTCTGTTTTGGCGGCCTTTTTTATGTACCGTTATCGCCGGGAAATCGAAGCCGAGGCGGCACGACGGGCAACCTCCGGTTTGATATCGCATATCTTAATAATTTTGTCGACCGCCTCATCTAGATAAACGGCCCATGACTTATCAGGATATTTCAATTTTAACTCGTCGGTAACCTCATCGGCGATAGCCGCAATATAAGCGGCATACCGACGTCGGCTTTCTACCTTTAGAAATGGAATCAGATACTTTTTGGCTATCCAGGTAGTAACAATCATAATGATTGCACCAAGACCCCCAACAAGATCGATAATGTTTCCGGTGATAAACTCAAACAGTGAACTAATTATAGGAATAAATGCTACTATCATACTTCCTCCTTTTTTAAAATTTTACCAGGTCAACATCCAACTGCCAAGATCGGGAACCAGAAGCCGTTCACGCAAAACGGTACCGTCACTTAGTGTAATCGCTATTTCATATTTGCTGTCGGCAGGCGTTAAATTTGCACTGGGAATAAGATCGATATAGAAATAGCCGGAACCATCGGTATCGGTTTCCTTGCGAAAAGGTGATACAATCGTTGATCCGAAACGACTCACACCCGACGGAAGCGAAGCCGCCACCGTCGCTTCATCCTCCGGGTTGCCCTCAATATCATATAAATATCCATATACACGGCAAAGGCTGGGGTCGGCCGGCGTTCCCGGATCAAATTGATAGCCATATACAGAATCGACCCCGGCCCCGGCCACTATCATCGTATCAAAGTTCTCAAAAATATATCCGGGTGATGAAGCAATCGCCACATAGCTGGCAGCGTTTAGATTAAATGAGGCGGCACCCAAAATATTGGAACTCCCTATGGCAATCAGCGCCGATTGATCCAGATTCCGTATAGTTAAGCTAACACCCGGTATAACCTGGCTGACCCCGCTATCAACAACCACCAATTGATATGAGTATCCGCCACCGCCGCCGCTTAAACCGGATATTTCGGTATCGAGATATTTTCCAAATGTACCGGCGATGGTATGGTTACTTTGTGGTGTATTCCATACTATCGAGGCTACTTGAGCAGAATCTGTCGACTTCATGAACTCGTTATTATTCATCATCGCTTTAACGGCGGTCGTATCGGAACTGGATAAAATCCATTTACCAATTAAGGATGTATCGACATGGATGGTATCAATATTTCTCCAGGTCGCCTCACCGATCGCATCTAAACCGGAGCCAGAGAGATTAGTAGAAGTAATTACTCCATTTAAAATTGCAAACTGCGTTCCGTCAACAATAACAGAATCGGTTGATGGATTATATAATGAAGCCTCTTTTGATACCCAATTATCCTGATTTTGCAAGGTATCAAGGACCGCCAAAACAGAGTCAATCAGAAGGTGCAGGCTATCGAGTGACTTTAGAGCGTTACTGGCCGCGAAACCTGCTGAATCGCCGATATCGTCAAGTTCCCATCCGACTATTTGAAACTGACCCAATGTAGGCGTCCGCATACTACTGTCATCATACACTGATAAAAAATTGTAGCTGTAGGTTCCAACGGCACCGGCGTCATCGATATCAGCAACGGCCCGATGAAAGTAATAAACAACATCACCTCCAATAACAAATGAATCAACTCCGGTCATGCTGACACCGGTTGATGAGTCTCTGAATATGATATCGTTAGTATTACTTTTGAAAACGGTAAAATAGGCCGAATCAAGTTTTTCGGCAGGGTTTCCGCTCGGCAGCAAATTTAATATATTGAATGTCAAGGTATCCTCACCGGAACTGCCGGAGTTATTCAGGACCGGGGTACCAAACGATTTGAAGCATAATGGAACCAGCAACAATATCGTTAAAATTAAAACTATCTTTTTCATTACTAATTTACTCCCAAAGATTCTATTAGCATCTTTCTTCTGCGAGAGATTTTAGAGTCAGATTGAGCTGGTGCATATTCAACGTACAGCTTTGGCCGGGGCCATAAGGTCTCGTTAAAATTATCAGAACTGTATATATATACCGTATCTCCTATCCCCAAAATCTGAGATTTTATTATCATCCCATAATTATCATAAGTGCCATCTACCCAATCCTGAATCAACTCGGTTAATCCGTCGTCGTCACCTCGCTGGCAGTAGACATCCTGATCATATGCATCCAGGCCTGTAATTGTGAGACTGTCAATTTTGGTACTATTATAATCTCCGCCTCCAGTGGTCCAGGCAACCGTATCAGGCGATGTCTTCGCATTATTCCATGTAAATTGTGACTCGCTCCAATCTCTGGTAATTCGGTAAAAATATATTTGAACATTTTCATTAGGTTTGTGTCGACGCATTTTCAGACTTACCGAATCAACACTCCCTGAAATACCTGATAAGTCGAATTTCAAAAGACCATAATATGTACATGTTGAAAATCCGCACATTACATAAAACCAGGTTTCGGTTCCTCGCGGCGTTTCGTAACTATTGCCGTCAGTGTAACCGTCATCCATGTCGCTCTGACCATCAAGAGTAACTGAATCGGCCAGGGCATTTAAGACAACAAGAGATGAAAGCAATATTATTACAAAATATCTCATTTTAATTTATCACCTTTTAGTTTTATTTTTGGTTAACTCAGATTTTTTCGGCCTATTTAATTCTTCATCTCTTATCTTATTAACCATATTCCAGAATTTCTTTTCTCCCTTTCCTTCCACGGAAAGTTTTCTTTTTAATTCAATCACTTTCAAAAGATCACCTACTTTCGGTTGAGATTCATTATTTTTGATGGCGTTATATATTGTTTGTTTCAGATCCTCGAGGATATCGAGATCATCTATTATTTTTTCACCTTGTTCGTCTGTATCTGTTTCCATTATCTTAAGCACCCATCTCGTAAATAAATAGATCAACGCTGATCGGACCGGGCGAACTGTTATCTCGTGCGATTCGGAATCCGGAATCAGATTCTTCCCCAACCAAATAAGCAACATACGGCGAACGAAATCTTATCAGTACTTTTGGAGATTTAATTGTTTCCGGAAGGTTGTTTCCTCTAAAATCAATCAGATCGGAATAGCGGACATCCTGAACGGCACCACCAATACCGGTCGTACCAAACATAACACGGTTGGTGCTTTCAACATTTTCTATCCCAAGGTACAAAAATCGGGCCTCATCGGCGGTTCCATAGATTTGGAAATTCCGCACGACCCATAACTTGCGCCCCCTTAAGTAACTTATCGAATTCAAAATATCTCCTTTCTCAGGAACGTATTGGGTGATTTAATCGCGAAGCGCCCGGATGAAATTTCTTAATTAATTTTTCAAAATCAATTCGATAACTTTCGCCAAGCGAAAGCCACCAGCGAGTTTCCTTATCGCCGTTTCCACCGTACCGCAGACAACCGGCCGCTTCTATTCGACAGAGCAGCGATATCGCCAAATATGTTGCCGCCGTTTGCAAAACTAGATCAGCCCCAAAGGTTTGCTCGGTATCAATTGCGCCTTCGACAATGGCATTGGCCTGATTAACCGCTTCAATAATTATTTCATCATTGAGAAAACTCTGGAGCAGTTGATAATCGACCAAAACCATTTGTCCGATTTGAATGGCACTTCCGGCCAGACGAGATACTTTTCCGGATTGATAACTAACGCTAAAATCACTGTTTTCATTATACTTCGTGTAATATTGATACCATAAAGCGGTTTTACTGCCAACGCCGATTGCACCACCGTCAATACGAGTGATTTTGCCGTTGGTATAATCAATTGCAAAATCGGCATTTTCAGTATAGATCGTTCCCAGCGAACTATCGGAAGCGACTGCCACCGAATTTGGCACCAGCTGCGTATTGGCAAGCGATATCGGGCTACCGCTCAGGGTCACCGCTTCGTAGGTAGGTTCGGCACTGCCGATCGCCTTAACAACCACCGAATCTTTAATGATACCGTGACCGGGAAGTGAAACCTCCTCCAGACCAGCAAAAGTGATCGGATAATTATTTTGCAAACCACCCGGGAGATCGCCAAAAGTAATATATTTTCTGACCAGCTCTACATTTGTGTATGACATTTATCGCTCCATAAGTACAATCGCTTTAATATCCGGGACCGTCGATATTTGCGTACCAACCGGACCGGTTGTAAAGGTTGTTGTTACGGTTACTTTTATCCAAAACATCTCATTTCCATTGACGCTGTTTTTCTGCCAGCCATTGGGGACCGAAAGGATGTCATCCCACAATAGAAGACCCTTGTCGCTGTCAGAAAAATGCCAAATGCCTCCGGATGGCACAAAACTGATCCATTCGTTACCATCGAAATACTGCCAATTCACATTCCCGCCGACTCCGGCCGTTCCCAGAATGACTTTCAGATAATGAAATTTTTCCTCTAATCCCAGATACAAAGCATCACCGGAATCCTTAAAGATAGCCGATGAATCGGAGTGATAAATATCACTGGCTGTACTATCGCTGGCCGCCGAAGATAAATCTTCAAAGCTGGCGGTTGACAGATCATAACAAAATGTTTTGGTCAGCTCAGTTTTACTCTGATCGAGTATCGCAGGGGTCGAAAAGCTGTTGCCATTACGGCAACTATAAACAACATTGTTTTGCCCGCTGCCTGATGCCAGGATATATACCAGATAAGGTACATTTTCAATATACTTCACTTGCGGAGACTCACCGCCATTGGTATCGATAACAGTAACGCCGCTCCAGTTACTTCCGTCAAACTCTTTGAATTTTATTTCTCCATCGTCCCAAACAACACCAATTCGATTGTCTTCCGATGGGGTAACGTCAAAATTTTCATCAAGATTTGATCCGGTAAATATTTCGCTTTCGCTATCCCAGAGAGCAACGTAGAATTGCTTCCGGCGGTAATAGATTTTTGTCCCGCCATCGGTATAAACAGCATAAATATAATCGGCCATACTTACCAATTTGGCGAAAGCGGCATTGGCACCGGATGATAACGTATCGCCGGAACTGGCGGCACCACCGGCCCAATTAACGCCCCAATCATCAGAGTACTTGGCATTAATATAGTACTGTCCACCAGACAAACGGCTCCAACCGACCCAGAGACGGTTTGTACTTTCCAGACAAAGTGACGGAAAATAGTTATCATCGGCATTATAGATCGTTACCAAACTTCCAACCAACCAGGTTCCATCCGAAAAAGTCAGCTTCCGCATAACCAGATCGTTATTGCTCCCCAGCGTGTAAGCCAGGTAGATATTGCCGTTTTCATCCATCAAGGCGTCAAATGGATAATCCCCGATATCGTTTATTACAGTGGTCGGCGTACTCCAGCTCTTATACGGATAATCGGCATAGGTCAGTTTTATCACCGCTGATGAACTTTGCAAAAGCAGCGCCACTCTCCCGGCAAACGACCCGTTCGGGATTTTAAGCAGGCGATGTTCGGTGCTTATTCCTCCTGGATATGAGGCGGTACTATCTGTTAAATGTTTCTGCATATAATATTTATTCCTTATCAGCCCGGCCAACTGACCGGGCTGATGGTTTGGGCTTAAACAAACACGGTGTCAAGAACTACTGAGGCTTCCTTCAATACTTTTGCATAAGCAACCGATTCTGAGATTACAGCTTCTTCAAACCGCTGCTCAATTATCTTGTCGTACTCTACCATCAATGGTTGAGTGATAACTTCCTCAACGGCAAAACGTGAATCGAGACCGATAACCAGATCGGCGGCAATTGAATCGCAGCGAACCAGTGTTGCACCAAGCGGACTGAACAGTTCGCCCTTTTCCTGAAAACGATATCCGGCCAGCGGATCTTTAAATTCATCAAGCGTCAAAACTGTTTTCAGATTATCAACA
>JAQBFG010000108.1:0-17154 GCA_032123495.1 Candidatus Zixiibacteriota bacterium
GGAAGCCGATTTGCCATACTGTTTGAAAAACAGAAACTATGTATTTGAACTTGATGTCGATGGCGGTGGAGCTCCACCATATGATTTGAATATCATCAGCGGTGCTTTACCTGCCGGATTATCTCTGGGTCAGTCTGACGGTAGCATTACCGGACAACCGACCGAATCGGGTATCTTTAATTTTACTGTATCCGCCTTTGATATATGTCCGCCGCAACCGCCCGATTATGAACCGATCTATGGCGATACAATGGAATACAGCATCGGTATTGTTGGTGTCTGCGGCGATGCGAACAATAGCGGCCTTAAAGATATGGATGATGTTATAGATATTATTGATTATCTTTATAATAATGGCCAAAATATGTGTCCTGTAGCCAGCGGCGATATGGATAACTTCAATGGTACAAATAACAATGACGCCTACTTTTTATATGAGCATGTCGCCCATTCGTCCACATACCCCAAGTGTCCGCCATTCACCACAATGATCCCCGAAGCACCTGAAAACATTTTGGAAATACGAAACAGTAATATTCAGCCAGATCGTGATAAATATCGAATTGATTTTTGGCTCAATTCTTTATCTCCGGCTATGTCAATTTCTATTCCGTTCGGATACTCCTGCGCCACTTCGCCGATTAGTTGTGATTCTATCAGTTTTGGTGGGTCTTATTATTCTCACTATACGCATAGATATGGTAAGGTTAGCGACACCGAGCCGAAAGCTGTTATCGGCATTGCTAATACCGGTGAAACCCCACCAACAGGGAACCCGGTCAGGGTTGCCTCTGCCTGGTTCACCGTTGAACCTTCATCTGAAGAACAATTGATAAATATCAACTCCGCTCCTTATGGACCAAACGAATTTATAATTGTTTCACCATCGCCAACCGCACCATATATCCCCAGTATCTCGGTAATTCCGGGATTGGCATTTGAATGTGGCGATGCTACCAATGATGGTGCGATAAATATTCTGGATGTGATCTATATTATAAATTATAAATACAAATCCGGCCCGGCGCCGGAGATAATTGAATCGGCAGATGTTAACAGTGATACCAGAATCGACATCCTCGATATAGTTTATCTGATTAATTTCAAATATAAGGATGGCCCTGACCCATCTTGCATTTAATCGGAGAAGTTATAAATAGTAATGGCTGCCAGACCTGGCAGCCATTTTTTTATTAGTATTTATCTTGCAAAAGATGCGATCGGATCCCACGGCGGAATCACAATCGGCTCCTTATCAAACAGTTTTAATATATCCTTGGGAACATATTTTTCCCGGGCGATTAAATAATATACATAATTATCAAACCAACTATCATACATGGTCCAACGTCCGTTCTTTTTCTTATCATCGCCCCAACTATTTTCGACCAACCATTTGATCGTTTTGTTTTCGACAATATCAACACCGATCAATGACATACCATGATTTGATGAGCTATGTCGATAAAGAGCCATATCTTCTTTAGGCATATCCAGGTCGACTCCAAAAAGTGAACTGTAATCATAAAGATTTTCCGCCATGATACCCAATTCCGGATTTTGATCCTTGCCAACATCGGATGAAAAATAGAGCGGTTGATTATCAAGGATCGATGCCCTGGCAATCTCTTTGAGCCGTTCAATTTCGACATTAACATGATCGAGATCGTCACCATCATAAAAACTCCGTGACATAAACGACTTATAATGCTCACCATATTCACGCGTTGGATTATTATATATGCAGACAAAATCGTCCAATTCCAGATCGACAAAATCTTTGTAAAAACTCAGCGGTGTATAAACCTTAATTTCGCTAAGAGTTGAATCATCAATTTCATATCGCCATTCAAATTCGGTGGGCGGTTCACCAATATTCATCCCCAGCAACCTGTAGACCTCAATCAGTTTATCCTCTTTAAATTTCCTAATTTCCTTAACCGAGGTACCATCCTGCGCCATTTTTCTAATTTTGGCCGCATCCATTCTCAGCTTCTTACTGATAACACGATTCATTAACTGGGTATTTTCCGAACTGTTAGTTTCCGGCATAATCTCTTTGGGGACCAGCCCATATTTTTTTATTAGATTAACCGCATAACGCCAATAGCCGCCATCAGGAAATGGACTTTTAAGAACCTCAACCAGCTCCCTATCCTCCAAATCTCGCTCGCGAAACTCAATTATATATTCAAGAAATCTATTTGCCTTTTCCATTTTGTCCCAGAAAACCAAATAGTTTTGTGAAAATTCAAAATCATCCAGATCATATTTTTCAATAACCATAGGCCGCATCGTATTGAGCCACCCAAAAGCCCAGCAGCGACCACTCGATTTCTGATCGACTACCCCTTTTGTTTTGATTTTATGGCTAAACAGTTCATTATGATTACGAACAATATCGCGATTGAGCGCCAGTTCCTTGATATCATTGTTGGTAACAGCATTATACGATGCCCTGGTTGAAGCATCCATCTTGTAAGCTTCCCGGCTTTTATTGATAATATCTTTAGTTAAACCGCCCTCACCGGCCAAAGTGATAGTTGCGGCAAGCAAAATTAATATCAAACAGAATATTGTTTGTTTAATAACTGAAAAGGGTTGCATCGGCTCTCCTTTGATAGAATGATCTGCAATAATTTTCAGGAATATAAACAACCTGTTGACTCATGTCAATATGAGGTCTTATAATGAAAATTGTTTTGTTTCCAGATTGATTTGATTTACCACAAATCGGCCGGAAAAAGAATCTCAATTTTGGCAGTTCGCGCTGGCAATACACAAAGATTAAAATCAGCCGTGTCGCTCTCGGGAATATAAATAACGCGAAGTGTATGATTACCAATAGGAATACCCGCGAAGGCAAAATCACCATTGGCACCTGGATTGATTGAGGTTGTCGTAATCCCACCGGAACCATCAGGGTAATTCAGATTAATCGAGACTGAATCATTATAAACAACACCGGGCATATTACTGCTTGCGTCAAGCAAGTAACCGAAAACGGCATTTGCAATCAATGCTGATGAACTTGAAATAAACAATTTATCAATATTTGCCCCGGAACCGATTGAGCGCAGGAGCGTGTCGGAATAAATATAATCAACTTCCCAGGCATCCTGCTTAAAATCATTGTTTCCGAAATCGGCCTTAATATATGGTCCATCCCAAGTCGAAAAACCGGGGTTTGTCGCTAATGCATCAAGATTTGGCGGGAGTGAACCAATATCACCAACATATCCAAAATCAGATCGAGCGCCGTTGGTATAAACATCAGGATTACCAACAATGGCAAAAGCAAGTGATTGCATTTCGCCTTTGGTTGCTTCTATTCTGGATGTCTCAAGCGATGGAAATAATTTCACCGTCGCCACTGAGGTAAGAATTCCAATGATTGCAATAACCAAAACCAATTCGATCATAGTGAATCCGCGTTTATTATAAAATATAGTTATCATGGGCAGGCTCCAGTTGAAACCGAAATTGATGTGCCATCCGAGAATAGTACAGTGAAGTCAACATTATTCATATCTACATTTGGACCACCGGTCACGTTTGCTTTGAAATTATCAACATCAACCCGAATCGACTCACCATCATTTATGGTTTGTGGGCTTGAAAATGTTGCCGTCTCACCTGAAGCAGCCTGAGGATTATTACGATTGACCACCGTTGTTCCATCCCAAATAACATATCTGTAATATGCAGTTGGCGATGGCCAGGTTACAGTGATGGAATTAACATTTATGGCGCTACCGGTATTGTTCTCTATCCAGAAAAACATTCCCTGACAATCGGCATATAGTGAATCAGAACCGTCCACCTTCACGAAGGCTCCACCAGCGCCCCCTGACCAAACATTAGAGGCAAGATAGTACTCACTATAAACATTAGAACCGGGCGCAACCGAAACAAATCGATTGATAGTATCACTATCCGGAATATAAATAATACTCAAATTATGATTGCCGATTGGAATCGAATCAAAGTCAAAATATCCTCCGACATCCATTATTGATGTCTTAGTGATCATACTGCCAAGACCATCCGGAATAGTCAATCTAACCGAAATAGAATCATTATAGGTATCATCTGGCGGGGTACCATCGAGATCATAAACATTACCGGAAATATTATTATACAAAAGAAAATCGCTTGAACCGGATAATCGCCGCTCGATATTACTGCCGGAGCCGGTCGAGGTTATGGCGACCCCGCCGGAGTAGGTATAAACAGTCTGCCAGGCATCTTTTTTGTAATCATCTGCTAATTGTTCAAAACTGTTTTGAATGTAGGGACCATTCCATGTCGCATACCCGGGGTTGGTTACCAAAGCATCAAGATTGGAAGGCAATGAACCAACATCACCGACATAACCGAAATCTGATCGGACACCATTGTTTTGCAATTCCGGATTTCCTGCTATAGCCAAAAAGAGATTATTCATCTCACTTTTGGTTTCTTCTACTTTGAAGCTATCAGCGATAGGAGCCATCTTTTGAACCGCAATAGAACCGAATATTCCCATGATGACAATCACCAAAACCAGTTCTACCAGAGTGAAACCATTTTGTTTGCTTACACGATTGTAATTTAATATTTCGTCTATACGTTTCATATTTTTCTTAATTTGTATACGCGACAACTAGCCACACCTGCGTACAGTAGCCCGGGAAATTGCTATTTTGCCCTCTTAATCTGACTCCGGCCTGCAGATTGTTAATATCGGTCCAGGTCCAGGCGGAAGATGTATTTGGATTAGTGGTCCAAACATCACTATAGTCTACATAAGAAGCAGTTAGAGCTTGAGTAGTACCATTATATTCGGTTCCGTTGACATACAGAGTCGATATTATATTGCCATTGGTTTGAGTTTTTCTGGCGCGGCAAAAAACGGTAATACTATCAATCGTCCCGGCGCCGACAGAAGAGTCCTCCATCGAATAAACATCACTGGCATATGAATTAGTCGCTCGAATAACGTAGGTAGCGTCTTCATCGGCAACGATATCATAAACGCATTCGAAATTATTACTGCACCCTGATTTGGTTAAATTTGTAATTGAACCGGCACCATCAGGACGCAGAGTTATAGAATAACTAGTACCGCCACCTCCCCCATCCACGGGAAAACTGATATCGGCAAATTTATAGCTGACGCTGCTTTTATGCCTCGGTAGAATCGTCACAAACCGGCTGAGCGTATCATTGTTTGGTATATAAATTATATCAAGCGGATGTGTTCCCACCGGCAGCGAATCAAGTAAGAAAACGCCCGCCATATCGGGATTGTAAGTTTTACTCAAGGTTCCGCCGGAACCATTTGGAATAGTAACTTTGATATCAATCGAATCGCGATAAATTGTCCCGGGCAGTGAATCATTGGCATCAGTGATGGTACCATCAAGAGAATTTAAAAGGTAATCGGATGAGGCATCGGCGATTTTTTTTGTTATTGTTGCACCACTGCCATTTGAACTGATTGTTATATTTCCGGTATAAGCGTATATCTGATTCCACTCATCGGTTTTATACCCCATACTATCCTGCGTAAAACCGGTAAGAATATAAGGCCCATCCCAGGTAGAATATCCGGGGTTCTGATATAGTGCATTCAAATTAGCAGGAAAGGCACCAATATCGCCGACATAACCAAAATCTGATCGCTGCCCATTGCTGTGCAAATCAGGGTTGCCAACTATAGCCGATGCCAATATAGCCATTTCGCGTTCGGTTTTCATCCGGCGAAAATCATCAATTGAAGCAGTCATCCACTGCATTCCAACCGCCATTGAGATCCCGATAACAATAATAACGATCAATAGTTCAATTAGACTGAATCCTTTATTTTTATTAATCAAACTTTGCATTATTACCACACATCGGCGAAATAGCTTAAGTTCAAATATAAATCCTGTCCCGGATTGACACATACTCGCCGCGTTAATGTATCATTATTGGGAATATATACTGTCTGGAAAAGATGGTTCCCAATCGGTATCGAATCGATGTGACAGAAACCATCACCTCCGGGTGTTCCCGATTTAACAATGTATGAACCGGAACCATCCGGGATCGTAATCAGAAACCTGACCGAATCTCTAAATGTGGCCCCAGGTGAAGAATTGTCCAGATCGGTTATTACCGCATATATTGAATTTGCAAAAAGATTATCGGTGGAATTGGCAATTTTACGGGTGATACTAAAACCGCCGCCGGTTGATGTAATATTAATTGAAACAGGCGAAGAGTACTGCTGTCCCCAGGCATCAAGTTTGAATTCAACATCTCCAGCACCGGAAGCAAATTCATCCTTTATGTACGGCCCATTCCAACTTGCATAACCTCCCGGATTGGTTACGAGAGCATCCCAATTTGCCGGTAATGCCCCAATATCACCAACATAACCAAAATCTGTCCGTCTCCCATTGGAGATAAGATTAGGATTACCAGAGATTGCATAAGATAATAACTCCATCTCTTTTTTAGTTTCCTCGGTTCGAGAAACCTCGGTCGCCTTACTCAAAGATTTCATAACCACGGCTGCCAGAATACCAATTATTATAATCACAACAACCATCTCAATAAGCGAATATCCGCTATTTGACTTCTTCCAAAATCTGGAAAACATATAGATTACCTCTTATCTATTAAATTATCGGATAGATTCTCTTTTGATTGAGCTAACCTGGAGATATCCGATAACTTATGGATTTATTTTAATTCTGATTGAGTAGCGTAAAAACTTGGACTTGGAAAAAATGAAAAAAAGACATAAAAAAGCCGGCTAGCATCCCCCTCAGGCTACTCACCGGCCGAGCACACGCTAATTGTCTATCAAACCTTATGCCAAAAGATCACATTCAAGATAAATCTATAACCGAATACATAACAATAAGATGCGCTATCGGCCAAACGAATAGAAAAATCCCTTGAGGTAACAAGACTACAGATACTACCTATAAGGTGGTAATATTAACCAATATCTATACCAAGATCGGTAATTTTTTTATGGAGATTGGAACGATCGACTCCAAGCTGCCTTGCCGCAGCGCTGACATTGCCTTTATTGGCAATTAGGGCCTCTTTAATAACCTGGCATATACATTTTCTAATCTGACTTTTCAAGGTTAAATCATTCCCGGTGTCATCCGAAATAATGCCAAGCCCATTATTAAAATAAGAGATAACATCATCCCTTAGGATTATATCCGAATCACTTAAAACTATCAATGATTCGACCGCTTCAAGCAATTCGCGGACATTCCCCGGCCAGTCATGATTTATCAGGGCCGACATCGCCGATGAATCAAACCTTTTGGGCGTCAATCCCTGCTCAATTGTCTGAAAATCCTTGAACTTTTCTGCTAATAATGGAATATCTTCTTTTCGCTCACGAAGCGGTGGCAAATGCAAATATATTCCTTTTAATCGATAATAAAGATCTTCTCGAAAAATTCCCTGCTTCACTAATTCAGTCAAATCTTTATGAGTGGCACACAACAACCTGATATCAGTGATTTTCACAATTGGTGATCCAACCGATTGATACTCACCAGATTCAAGAACTTTTAGCAGTTTAACCTGAGTATTAATATCAAGATCGCCGATCTCATCCAAAAATATTGTTCCACCATTGGCATATTCAAACAATCCAATTCTATCACTTATCGCCCCGGTAAAAGCACCTTTAACATGCCCAAACAACTCAGATTCAATAAGATCAGGGGATCTGTGACTGCAATTAAAGGGGGCAAATTTTCCATCTTTACGCCGGCTGTGCTTGTGAATAGCCCTGGCCACCAATTCTTTGCCGGTCCCGGTTTCCCCGATTATCATTATTTTTCTATTGGTCGGGGCAACTTTATTAATAAGGCGATATACTTCCAGCATGGCGGACGTCCGCCCAATCAGATCAAAATTAGATTCGGCATGAGCCGACAGCATCTTGTTATCTTTTTTCAAGTGATATGATTCGACCGCATTACGAACCGAACGTATCAGCTTGGCTACCGGTTCACCTTTGAGAATATAATCAAAAGGTCTTTCCTCGCGATCAATAGCATCCTCATCAAAATCGCCGGGATATCCGGTATGAAATATCACCGGAATCTCAGGTTTCACCCCTATAATTTCACGAGCCGCAGTGATCCCATCCATATTAGGCATTTTTATATCCATCACAACCGTGGCGATAGCATCATGTTGTTTAACTATTTCAATAGCTTCTTTTCCTGACTCGGCCGTAATTGTTGAATAGTCATCTTTAAAAATATCCTCAAGCATTTCGAGGACCAGCTTGTCATCATCAACAAGTAGAATCGTATATTGTTTGTCGATTTTCATATTTTATAGCTATTCCAAATTATTATTAATATTATCGTTTTCATAATTCTTTAATTCTATATGAAATTTTGTACCATCAGACGGTTCACTTGTCACAGAAACGGTTCCGCCATACATCTCAATAATTCTTTTGGTCGTCGCCAAACCGAGTCCGGTCCCCCCGCTTTCGGATTTTTTTGAAAAGAATGGTTCAAAAATGCGGTCAATATATTCATATGGTATACCGCTGCCATTATCTTCGAAGAAGATCTTTTGACTATCTCCATTGGATGACCATTTAATATTAATAGTTTTATCTATCGTTTCACTCAAGGCATCAATACTATTGAGAAGCAAATTATTGAAAGCGAGTAATAATTGCCGCCTGTTTGACTTCACCAAACAATTATTATCCCCTGATATATCAACTTGCACACTTTTCTCTTTTAGACGCAGTTCATTATTTTTTAATAGCTCATGTAAAACCTCATCGAGATTGACCCGTTCAGGCATCCGTTCATTATCAAGTTTTGCATATGATGAAATCAATCCGGTTATATCGGCGGCCTTGGTTATTGATCGCTCCGCGATGGTCGAATATTTCCTCAGGTCCTCGGAATTATAAGTTTCAATTCGGGAGTTGAATTTTAATCTATTGAGTGAGGCTGCGGCCGGAAACAAGGCATTGCGTATTTCATGAGCAAAAGTTCCGGCAATACGTTTCGCCTGCTCAAGTTTATCCATATTAATTGCCCTGATTTTTTCTTCGGCAATTTTCCTGACCGTAATGTCTTCTGTTAATATTACCACCCGGTCAACATTTCCGGAAGTATCTTTAATAGCATAAAAATGCTGTGAGACCCAAAGGCTTTCTCTTCCTTTCGGGTTGGAAACTTTCACATCGGAAATATGCAGATATCCGCCCTTCTTATAAACACTCTCCAGCGCAGGAAGCCACCCCCCAAGATATTCATCGCAATAATCAAATTTTAATTCGATCCTTTTTCTGCTTTTAAATTCCTTTATATCTTCATTTGTATGGCCCCAGATCTTTATCCAGGCATCATTGGCACTAAGCAGCTTTCCGGTATTGCTTCGAATCGAAACCCCTAATGGGGAATATTTGATTATGGCATTGTTAAATTTTTCACTTTGAAGCAGGGCATCGATCATCTTTTTGCGCTCGGTAACATTCCGAACCGTAATAAATAGTGCCGGCCGGTTCTGATATTGAATTTTTGAGACCGAAGTTTCACAGGGAAACTCCTTGCCATTCTTAGAAACGAGATCAACTGCAAAGATATCAGGAAGTTTTTTACCAGATTGTCTATCTTTGATTCTCTTTAGAACTTTCTCCACTTGGTCTTCCTTAACGATTTTAAGGAAGTTTTTGCCTGCATTTATCTCATCAAGATTATACCCAAATAATTCAACAAACGCCAAATTGACAAATTTTGTCTTTCCATTCTGAAAAATTACGATTGGATCGGGGTTGGAATCAATCAGATTTCGATATTTTTCTTCACTCTCAGTCAGAGCTTTATGTTTTTCGTCAAGAATAAGCTGTGCTCTGATTTCACGAATTTTTTGAGTGACAATATCAACCGTTTCTTCAAGCAGCGTAATGATATCAGTTGACGGCCTTTTGCGATCAAAAGGTGTATCAACCGAAAGCCAGCCTTCAAACAGTTCAGCAATACCCTTAATAGGTACAAAAAGTTCATCTCCTGGCTGCCATGTGGAATATGAAACACCAGTATAATCTTCCTGAGGCACAAATCTCTCGGATTGAACATAAGTAATACCTGATTCTGCCGGTATAAAGTATGAATTGCTGATTCTAAACTGCTCCTGGGTCATTTTCGCCATTATTTCATCATCTGGCGGAGAAGCATTACGTGCCGCATTTATTGTCGCTTCATCAAGCCCAATGTAGCCAATATTGATAATTTCCTTCTTGTTATTGTGCATAGTAAGGACTGCTCGCTCAAAAAGATTCGCCTCAAATATCGCCTGGCACCCATAATGTAGACAGGAGTCGATACCGTCAGCTTTTCTCAATTTATCAAGGAGGTTAATTCGGGCCTTATGTCTAATTTCAGTAAGTTTTTGCTCAGATATGTCGCGAGCAACACCAATTATATATAATGGTTCACCTTTGGAATCCCGAATTAGAGTATGACTGTCTCCCAGCCAAATATAATATCCATCTTTGTGTAGAATACGATATTCAATTGTATGAGAGATATCTCTTCCCTGATCAGCCTCGATCAACCTTTCTCTGTAATTTCCGGTTATTTTTAAGTCATCCGGATGTGTTATAGTATTGATTCCGTCGGCCTCTACCGCAAACACTTCGCCACGGGTGTAACCTGTTACTTCATAAACTGAACTACTCATATAATCATAACGATTGGTTTTCAGATTAAGCCTGTATAAAATATCATGGGAGTTTTCAAGAGCTTCATGAAAACGAGCTTCACTCTCAATTCGGGCCGCCTCCCCTTTTCGCTGCAAAGTAATATCTCTTATTATAGTAACAACTCGGGAAACAATTCCATCATCAATTACCGGGATTTTTCTTGTTTCTGTGATTATTACTTGATCGCCCAATACTATTTCTTCTTCGGTCAATAGTGGCTCTCCAGTTTTAATTACCTGCTGATACTCCTCTTTGATTTTATCAGGCAAAAATGGAAATATATCGAATACTGCTTTTCCCTGTATATCAGTCTCAATATTTAATTCTTCACACCATTTTATAAAAGTTTCATTAATTAGAATCATCATCATATCGGTGTCGATGACATGTATTGCCTCATCAATGGAATCAAGAGTTTTTCGGTTCAGTAACTCGGACTGGCGAAGAGTCTGCTCAATTCTTTTGCGATCTGTTATATCCCTGGCACATCCTATTATATAAAGAGGCTCGCCGTCGCTGCCTCTAATCAATGCGTGGTTGTCGCCCGACCAGATATATTTTCCGTTTTTACCCTTTATCCTACTTTCCAAATAATGAGTAGACAAACCATCTTTGTCGGCTTCAATCAATTTATACCGATAGTTTAAATGTATGTCTCTATCATCGGGATGGACTAAAGCGTTGACACCATCGGCACCCATAGCAATAATTTCCTCGGGTGTGAAGCCGGTTATGTCATAAACAGCATCGCTCATATAATCATAGGTGTTTGTTTTTAAATTTAGCCGATATAAGATCGCCTGCGAATATTTCAGTGACTCTTTGAAACGGGCTTCACTTTCGATTTGCGCCTGTTCAATTTTCTTGCTATCAGTAATATCAAGACCAATTGCGATAGCGGTAAACTCATCAGAATCAGGATGAAATAGAGTCGAATTGGACCAAAGTATTGTTCTGAGCTCACCCGACTTTGTTTTTATCTGCGCTTCCAGTTGATCACCCGGATGTTCCCTTACCCATTCTTCAAAATTGTCTATTTTATGATGATAGTGATCTTCAGGAAGAAATATTTCTGGCCAGCTTTTTCCAATGACTTCGTCACGGGAATATCCGGTTAATTTTTCAATTTGCTTATTGAATACAGTAATTTTGGCATATTTATCCATGCAAACTATCAAACTATTCGCCGTTTCAAGCAGAGACTCCACAAAATCGCGTTCGCTTTGCAAATCATGTTGAGTCTGGATCATACTCGATATATCTCTGGCAACTCCCAGGATCGATGAAATCTTTCCTGTACTATCCTTTATAGGTTGAAGATTAGTGCTGTATCTATATTTCTTTCCTCCAATAATAGTGGCAGTTTGTGAAGAGCGGCCAATTCCAGTGTCAAAAACCTCCCTAATTGAATTCATTTGAGAATCGGCAATCTGTTTGGGAAATATATCCCACATTGTCTTTCCAACAAAATTATCAGGGAGCCCGCCAAGTCTCTGCGCGGCAATGCTGTTCATATAAAGATAAAGCCCGGCATAATTTACAGAAAAGATAGCTTCGGAGGCACCTTCGACCAGACTGCGGTATTTTTCTTCACTTTCAGTTAAAGCTTTTTTGGCTTCTTCCTGCGCAGTAATATCTCTGAAAACTCCCTCAATACCTCCAATATTGCCTTCATTGTCGTACCAATAGGTGGAATTGCAGCTAATTGCTATTTGAGTGCCATCCTTACAACGCAACTGCGTTTTATAATTTGTAACCTGACCATTTTCTTGAAGTTTGGTTAATAATATGTTTCGCTCCTCTGGATTAACATAAAAATCTTTAACGTTTACCTCTTCTATTACTGCCGGCGAAGTAAATTTCAAGATTTTTATCGCAGATGGAGAGCACCAGAGCATGTTTCCATCCATGTCCGTGCGATAAACACCATCGGTAATATTATTCAAAATGGAATCGGATTGTCTTTCGCTATTACGTTGCAGGATATAATTCTTGCGGCGAAGGATGATGATTATTGCCAAGGCCAACAATAATATGAAGAGTAATACTATTTCAAAATTCCCAAGTAATACTGGCAAGAATATAATTGTCCCTAATATTGGCATAATAAATTGCAACATTTAATCTATATCAATTCAAATCAATGTGCTCTGGACCGCTTAAAGAAAATCAATTCAACCCGGTCTATTTACTATACTACACCCGATCCTGAAAATTAATCTCGTTAAGTCATTTAAATATAACCAATTTCCGAAAAAAGTCCAGAGTTAACTTAACAGCATCACTTCCAGAATTTGTCAAACCGATTATTCTGCCTGCTAATTTTCTAACTGGAAATAAAAAATACCCCCGACAGGACTCGAACCTGTTTTTCATGATACATGTCAATGAGTTATACTGTGTGCGCTTATACTGTGCTTAATATTTCAGTTTTTGAATCTCTCTGCGATGAATATTGGGCGCCAAATGTGAATATACCATTGTAGTAGTAATATTGGCGTGACCAAGGAACTCCTGTACAACCGGCAGAGGCGCTCCATTCATTACCAAATGGCTTGCGAATGTGTGCCTTAAGTCGTGAAGTCGTCCATTCAAACCAAGTTTATTGAGATAATACTTAAATTGCCATGATAATGCCTTCGGACTCACGCATAGCCGATAGACGAAATCATCATTCTCGCTTTTATGTTTAAATAAATTCTTTATCACTCCAAGACATGCCTTTGTTAACGGAATGCTTCTATCTTTTTTCCCCTTTGGAACAAAATCATCATAAGCCCTTACCCAAATCTGCTCATTCCTGAAATCTATATCCGCCCAGCGTAAAGCCTAATAGTTGTGATGAGTAAATCTATTAGATAAGGCCTTCCCCCACCCACCAAAATGCAGTTAAAACTAATCCGAACAAAGGAGACGACCCGATGCGAAAAAATCTACTTAATAGTTGTGATGAGTGAATCTATTAGATAAGGCCTTCCCCCCCACCAAAATGCAGTCAAAACTAATCCGAACAAAGGAAACGATCCGATGCAGAAAGGTCCACTTAATAGCTCGCAATGAGCAAATTTATTAGATAAGGCTTTAGCCCCCTGTAAAAATAAAAAATAATAACTTAATAATAACATATATTCGACTTATGTTACCTTGATTAATATGTTGAAATACATCGAGTTGCCATTAACATAATTGTAACATAATGTTACTTTTTAAAGTAATTATGTTACCTTTTTCAAGGCAATTATGTTACTCTTTTTGGCTTTTTCAGAAGGGTTTTGTTACTTAATTCCGGGTCAAATTGATGTGCTTGGCGGGGTCTTGATAGTAAGGGATGGTCCCAAGATTGAATTTCGATCATTTTCGATATTGCCACCCCTGATCCATATCTTGTCTGAAATCCCATTTTGAAAAATAGAGTTTTTGTCGGTCAACCAGATGAAATCAGTTGATTTCATAGATTTCGCAAGCTTACATAACTGCTTTAGTCTATATTCAGTATTGGCGACAAAAAGGGTTCTAAATCCATTGAATTGACACTGAAATAGGCTTTCCAGTTTTTTGTAAGCTTGTTTTTTAAAGATGTGTTGGTAACAGAGAATCTTTTTACGGATGTCTTTGGAAACCGGATTATTACTTGAAATTGTCTCAGTTCCCATATCGACTTCAAGGAAAAAAAGCAATGATTTACCTTGTCCTTCATAAGAAATTGAAAATATACCATCGGGTATAGGGCTGCTATCTGACTGATATTCATCGGTCTTAAAAGAATAATCCTTATAATGAAAAAGTGGCGAAAGGAAATTAGTATTTATCTGCGAAATGCACTCCCCTGCATGATTAAGATAAATCCTAACCCAGTTAAGCAGTAGCTGGTGCTCAAAATGACGGGGTTCTATACTTGGAAATGATTCCAACAAAATCCCTGATCTTATTGCATCAATATCTTTCAAGATTTTCACGGCGTCATTAGACAAGAAAATCAGTCTTTCTGGCCGTCCGGAAGAGGGTCCAAAACCCTGAGTTGTAAAATTGATCAATCCGGCTTTTGTAAATTCTCTGATTTTTCTACGAGCCATCTGTCGGCTAGGGAAACATAACGCCGTTATCTGGGCTACAGTTAATATCCTGTAATCCAAAAACAATTTTAACAGTCTGATATTTTTATCTGTCAATTTGTTATCCATTTAAATTTAAAGTGGAAGAAAAGCATTCTGCGTTTCATGGAGTTCCCAGTTTAAGTTCTTATATGTTGATAATGAATTGCTGCTCATTTCGGAAACTCAGAATTAATATATATTTTGATGTCTTACTATGAATTATTTGGGCGTCCAGAAATCCACTATCTATCAATGGACACATCAGGGATTTATTCCGCATGTAAAACTTGGTAATTTATTGCGATTCAAAGAAAGCACTGTCAATAAATGGATTGAGAAGAGAGAAACCGCTGCAGAATTACAAGGAAGATTGATACCAGCGAGTTGGGAGTGTGAGAGTATGCTAAACACAGCAAAATCAGGAAACAGGAATCTCTTTTTTTCTGTCCAACTCATTGCGCACTGCCGATGCGAACGATTCTTTTGTTAGTGGCTTTTGGACAAAAACTCCGACGCCCAGTTTTTGAGCCTCAATTACACGATTCGATTCTGAGAATCCTGATACAATTATTGCTTTTTGATGTGGGGATGTTTTTAAAACTTGACGATATGTTTCGGCACCGTCTATTCCGTCTGGCATAATCATATCCAGAATCAACAAATCAAATTGTTTATTTCTGGTAAGCTCGACAGCCTTTTCACCACTATCAACGGTTGTAATTTGATAACCAAGCTTTTTTAATATCTGGCTGGAAACATGGCGCTGCACGTCATCATCATCGACAATTAGTAATGATTCATTTCCGCCAAAAATATCAATATCTTTCTGACTATTTTTTGATTGCCTTGTGATTGGGAAATAGATAAAGAATGAGGTACCTTCACCAACTTTTGTGGCCAAATCAATATAACCATTATGATCCTTAATGACGGCATCAACCACACTCATACCAAGTCCTGAGCCGCGTTTTTTATCGGTTGTCTTGGATGAAAAGAAAGGATCGAAGATTTTCTGAATTATATCATCGGGAATACCGCATCCGGTATCGCTAATGGTTAGTTTGACATATTCACCTTTAGGAACGCGCCCATATAAAACAGATATGTCATCTACATAATAATTTTCAGTTTTGATACTAATTTGACCAATATTTTGCATGGCATCCTGGGCATTGTGAAGCATATTGTTTATCACTCGATGAAGCTGAGCGCCACCGCCATTTATATCCATTAGATCTTCGCTAAAATCAAGCTCATAGGCAAGAGTCTTTGGCAGAGGCTCCAATTCAGAAACAGCCTGTTGCACGATAGTATTAAGATTTATAACATCCTGATTGTAATGTCCTCTTCTGCCCATAGCCAATAGATCCTGATTGATATCAGCGATTTTCTCCGCCGCTTTCTCCATCTGGTCCAGGTATTTAAGAGTTGGATGATTCTTGGGAAGTTCATCTCTGATAAAATCAGGATATGCTATAAGTGGTGCCAGAAGATTATTGAAATCATGAGCCACCTGCCCGGCAATAGTGCCGGCCGTCTCCAGCCGTTCAGCACGAGATTCTAATTTCTGCAGACGTTTGATTTCGGTGATGTCAATGAAGTTTATTATGACTTTATCCAATTCTCCATCATCGGATAATATTGGAATTGCACTAACATTCACCCAGGTTATATAATTTCTGTCTGCTCTGGTTATTCCCAAGATATAATCATAAATAGGTTTTTTTGATGCAATCACTTTGGCAATCGGATAGTCCTCGATTGCCATTTTAGAAGTATCTTCATGCACAAAGCACCAAGCAGGATCGATAGCTTCCTTCCCCGACATCTGTTCGACAGTAAGTCCAAGTATGTTGGATGCTTCGGTGTTACTTAGCAGAATGCTCGAATCACTTCCATGCACTACTACACCAACAAGAAGATTATCTACTGTTGTTCTATATTCCACTTCACTCTCTATCAAAGCATTTTCCGCCTTCTTGCGATCAGTAATGTCATGATATGTCCCCAGCACACCGACGATTGCACCGTCAGCATCCCGAAGGGGAACCTTGCTCGTCAACAGGTGAATCTGCTCGCCCGATGGCGTTGTCTGCGGCTCTTCAATGTGGAGTCTTGCATTCCCACTTTCGATTACTTCAAAGTCATCAGCCCGGTAGAGTTCGGCTTGATCCCTCCAGCCCATTTCATTGTCACTCTTCCCGATAAGATCTTCGGGCTTCTCAAACCCGGCATCTCGGGCAAAGGGCGTGTTGCAGCCAAGATACCTAAGCTCTTTGTCTTTCCAGAAAACCCGCACCGGTATGGAGTTGA
>JAQBFG010000109.1:0-7752 GCA_032123495.1 Candidatus Zixiibacteriota bacterium
CCTTATTGCCCCAGACAATCTCGCCGCCGCTTTTAACATATTTGCGGAATCAGAATCACAGGAATTTGTTGATAAAAATATATCCCTATATCGGACCCTTATCGAAGAATCCCAGGACTGATTTTTAAATATAATTTTGGAAAACAATAGGCCGGCTACAATCCTTATAACCGGCCTGTTTGCTGATAAATAGGTTGGGAGTTAGTCTGCTTTATCTGCTACGATGACTATTTATATCTGGGCTCTCTTTTTGTTTCTATAATATTATACGGAGCAATATAAAAAATGTTCCAATCACTATATTTTTTTCCCAATATTAACAAATATTAACTAATAAATAGACTTGATTTAAAGCCGATTTTAGAATAATATTGGTTTTTGCAGAAGGTATAAGCTCTCTGCTTTATTATGAAATTAACCACTGGAGTATAAAATGGAATATTTTGAACGGATTAAAATCAATCGCATCCTTCTTAAGGATGAAATCCCGGCCGGAACTGAAGTCCTGCTTTTTGGCTGGGTCAGAACAATCAGGGTATCCAAAAATGTCGCTTTTATAGTTATCAATGACGGCTCGTGTATGGGCAATATTCAGGCGGTGGTGGAAAATCCGGACAATTATCCAATTTTGAAAAAAATCCTCACTGGAGCGTCGGTCAGAATCAAAGGGAAACTGATAGAATCACCGGCCAAAGGCCAAAAATATGAACTGGTCGTCTCGGAATTACAAATGCTTGGCGAGGCCGACGAAACCTACCCGGTTCAGACCAAACGTCACTCTTTTGAATTCCTTCGTGATATTGCTCACCTGCGGATGAGAACCAACACCTTTGGAGCAGTTAATCGAATTCGCTCTAAAATATCCTATGCTGTTCACAAATTTTTCCAGGAGCGCGGTTTTTATTATCTTCATACGCCGATAATTACCACCTCCGATGCCGAAGGTGCTGGCGTGGTTTTCCGTGTCACCACTTTTGAACCGAACAACGCTCCGACCAAAGATGGCAAGGTTGACTATAACGAAGATTTTTTTGGAGTCGAAGCTTTTCTGGCTGTCTCGGGACAGCTTGAAGCCGAAATAGGTGCGATGGCACTCGGTGATGTTTACACATTTGGCCCGACCTTTCGCTCTGAGAATTCCAATACCTCGCGGCACGCTTCTGAATTCTGGATGATCGAGCCGGAGATGGCTTTCTGCGATCTGGCCACCGATGCCAAAATTGCGGTCGATTTTCTGAAATATTTGTTCAAATATGCTCTCGATGAATGTTCCGACGAGATGGGTTTCTTTAACCAATGGATCGACAAAACTGTTATCGAAACGCTTGAGTTTGTTATTAAATCCGATTTTGAGTTTATCACCTATACCGAGGCAATAAAAATATTGGAGAATTCAAAGGAAAAATTTGAGTTTCCGGTTAGCTGGGGTGCCGATATTCAGACCGAGCATGAACGTTTCCTTGCTGAGAAAAAATTCAAAAAACCGGTGGTTGTGACCGACTATCCCATAGATATCAAGGCTTTTTATATGCGAGTTAACGATGATGAAAAAACGGTCGCCGCGATGGATGTTCTCGTTCCCAAAATCGGCGAGATAATCGGAGGTTCCCAGCGTGAAGAGCGGTTTGATGTCTTAAAGGCGCGTATGGAAAAAATGGGAATGGATATTAGTCTGTATGACTGGTATTTCGACCTGCGAAAATACGGCTCTGCTCCGCATGCCGGATTCGGATTGGGCTTTGATCGGACTTTGATGTATATCACCGGGATGGCCAATATCCGCGACACCTCACCTTTCCCTCGTGTCCCGAGATGGGCAAAGTTTTAGGAATAATTTTTATGAAGCTTCTACTACTCTGAAAATATGTGGTGCCCCACAGCTTGCTGTGGGTTAGTAGTTTTATCGCGTTCTGTGCCCGGTTAATCTCTAGATTGACCGGGTAATTGTTTTAAAATCCCTTAACAATATAACCTCCATACAATTGCATCGAAAATAGGTTCCCTCCTTTGAAGGACAGGCGTTTTGTCAAAAAGCACTTTTTGAACAATTTCTTAGTAATAAAATTGTAATTTTTGATTTCGGTATTATTTGCATCATAAATAAAATGTAAAGTATGAATCACCATCGGTTTGATGGGAAATTGATCTAATGCTCAGCTTTATGAGGAGAGTAAGTGAACTCTTATTTGGGGCAAACGAGGCGTCTGCCGCCCACGAAAAATCAAACCTGACGGTTATAAGTTCGGAATAAGTCTGATCTTCCATTTCAATAGTTGTATCTTGGAACGTTACAAATATTTATTCTGATTTGATACGGTTGACTAATTCCATTATAGTATTTATTACTAATTCAGGGTTCTCATCAACAATGTTATGATTGTTTCCTTCTGCAATTATCATTTCATGTTTTTCGGAATTCATAACCATTTCCTCATGACACCCGCGCCAGATATCTTTTTCAATCGGGGGATTACCCGAAGTCAATAGTATAACCGGAATATGATCCGGCAGTTCTTTGTCTCTCATTAAATTCAAAGTTTCAGCAAAGGCGTCAACCATTCTATTCCCGGCCTTCTCATGATTCTCGGTTGGGTTTTCAAAGTATGGCGTGACCGCATTAAGATTATCAAGGCCAAATCTATCGACAAATTTAACATTCATTGGATCAACCAAAACAAGACCGCTGATCAACTCCGGATACTGGAAAGTGAAAAGCTGAGCTAATAATCCTCCATACGAGAGCCCCACAAGAATATACTTATCCTTAAATCCCTGAAGTTCCAAACATCTTTTAAGAGCATTGACTTCATCCAGCCCGCCGAATTTATCCGGCCCGAGTTCACTTTGCCCAAAACCTGAGCGATCGTAACTCATGACCCTTATTCCTGTCAGTTTTGCAAGAGTATCTTGTATCTTTTGATAAGATTCTGAATACGTCCCACCACCGGCTTCCAAAATGATGGTGTAATCGCTGGGAACATCTGATAGAACTACTCGAAGCTTATGGGTACCTATATCTACTAATTTATCAGACGTAACAATTTGAGGTGATTTATTGTCATCACAATAACAAAATGTTATAAAAATAAGTAAGCAGCAGAAAATCACATTAAACTTCAAAATATTGTTCTTCATCGTAAATCTCCTTTGATTACGGTCAGATTTTATTTTTTTGCTTGCTGCTATTGGCATATATAGGCAATTGCATTCACTTTTACTATATTTTTTATTTATTCCTACACCACTCGATTTTACTTATTTCTCAGCTATTCAATTAATCCCGGAATCAATTAGGAATTGCGATCAATTCAGTTAAATCAAATGTAACTTTATTGCAGCTTACTGCATGCTGGCCGTTTTGAGTAAAAGCGACATGTATCAGTTTTTTGTTTGGTTCGAAAACGACGCTCTGATATAACATCAGGCCATCAATAGGTACTTCGCCTAACATATCCCAGGCCTTATTCACCGTTAAAAATTGACCGTCGCTATCGGCTATCTCGCCCATACGTTCTTCCAATAACGCATATCTACTGCAATAAATAGGATCCTTTCGTTCACGAAAATGATTAGTACATACTAAATATGCCGATGATTCATCGGGATAGCGAACGGTCACGCCATCAGTTACATTTTCAGCAGCATCATACTCAAAAACAACTGAACCATAGTTTCCCTCGGAAGAAGGAAAACAGACAAACATATTTTGAGGCAATATTGCCCGCCTGTTTATTAGGACAGATTCTATATCATCAACGACCGTTGCGGAATGAGCATATTCAATCGCTTCCCGATAAAGCAAATACTGGGGACAGAGGCTGTCACTAACCGTTGGAGTTAATCCCATTGCATCGTGGGTCGCCGCCGCAACTCCCTCAATATTCATAATCGTTGTTCCGCCGATCTGTCCCGGCATAGCAAGAGATACAAAACCCAATTTACTACTACCCGTCTGTGGAATACGTGCAATTAAATAGTATATAATAATATCAAAAGAAGCAGGTATCACATGATCCATATTTCGTCCGGCAACGGTACCTCCATCGGCAGTTAAAGAATCCCAGGCGGCAAAAGAAGAACAATTTAATTCAAAAAGGTCGCCGCCGCTGTTAAGAATCAATAAATCTTCATATTGGATATTTCTGCCAAGAAGCGGAATCTCCGGATCGCCAACTGCCCGGGCATTGATTCCATCAATCATACTTTCCATTTCTTCAGCATATTGCTGGGGGACGGTAAAATGGCTTATTGCCGGAAATAGTTGATTCTCGTAAACATCAACAGAAACACCACAATACTCTGTTTCAAGCACATTGGTTATAGTATTAACAATCTCGGGGCCAAGCAAATAACCATAGGCGTATCCCTGCTCAGTCGGAGTTCCCCATAATTTCAAAATATCAATTCCGTCAACAGTTGACAATTCGCCGTTAACCTGTTCGGTGATTGGCAACCAGTCATTTTCCGAAGATGTCGGCGACGACTTTTTATCACAAAACAAAACAGCCGGAACCAATAAAATAATTAATATTCCTATCAGGTTGTTTCTGGCAGATGTGAGGTTTTTGATCATTAGATTTACCCCTTCAAAATTTTCAAATATTAAAATACTATTTCATTGCTTTTATTTTATTTCAATGCCCTGAAAATATAATCATACAAAATCTCTCGAATCGGCCAGTACTCCTGTTCCCAATCTTCACCGGTGGTAACAACAACCATATTTAAAGATTTAATAAAAACTATATGCTGTATGCCCCACCCGGACGCATAAGGAATATAATTCTGATCAATCCTGCCCTCGGTCGGCATCAGCCACCATTGGTATCCATACTTTCCGCCTGCGGACATATTTGAATAGGTGCCGATTGATTTTGAGATCCAGTCAACCGATAAAAGTGTATCATTATCGATGATGCCGTCATTCAAAAACAGTTCACCAAATTTCAACATATCCAGCGGTCTCATACGCAAGCCAAAACCGGTTGTATTAAGACCATTGCTGTAAGTCGGCCATTCATACTGTTCTATTCCCAGTGGTCCAAATAGTTTTTCATCAGCAAACTCTTTGGGTGATTTTCCGGTTCTATTTTTTATGATTCCGGCCAAAAGATTTGAGGCTCCGGTATTATATCGGTAGGCAGTGCCCGGCTCAGCATCCATCGGTAGATCCAATACATATTTTATCCAATCGGTTTTGCTCATCATAAGATCAATCGGACTTTCCGGAGATAAATATGGAGTTGACCATTCATCCCATTGAAATCCAGCACGCATTTGCAAAACATGCTCAAGCGTGATATTTGCCTTTCTGGCATCCATATTGCCAAATTCTAAATATTCGGGGAAAAATTCCAATAATGGCTGATTTATATTTTCAATAAACCTTTCTTTAACCGCAATACCGATTAAAGCCGAGGCAAAACTTTTGGTCACCGATTGAAGTTTATGGAGATCATCGCGCGTGTATCCTCGGAAATAATGCTCATAAACTATCTGCCCGTCAATCTCGATTATAAAACTTGTTATCTTGCCAAAATCTCCGTCGGTTATTTTGATTGTCATGGAATTGAGAATCAAAGAATCAATTTCATGTAAACCCGATAAATTATCAGGCGGCTTTGTTTTCTTTACCGGATTACTGCAACAAATGGTTACAAAACAGATAATGATTAAACAAATAATTATTGGCAACTGTTTTGAATAGGCTGGTTTCATTCTGGGCTTCTTTGTTAAATTCGGCAAAATCTCTATTCTCATGTATTTGACGATAATTGAATATCGACTGTTCAAAATTAAATATTGTAGCAATGAAATAACTGTCGTAACAAAACTGCTTGCCTTAAACTTGATTGGCACTTAATATATCTCGATAATAGATATATTATAAATCGAGTAGCAGGAGTTGATAATGGCTGAGATCAAGGCAAAAATCTTAAAAGGATTCAGAGACATTTTACCAGGAGAAATGCTCGCCCGCGAAAAAATTATCTCGGTTATCAAAGAGGTTTATGAATCATACGGATTTTCACCGTTAGCAACCCCCGCTATTGAACACAAAGCGGTTGTTTGTTCCGCCGGTGATGAAGCGAGCAAACAGATATATACTTTCGAAGAACCTGATGGTTTTGAAGTCGGCCTGATCTATGAGCTGACCGCCTCGCTTTCACGAGTCATGGCCGAACATCGCGAACTGCCGCGGCCGTTCAAACGGTATCAGACTCAGTCGGTCTGGCGCTACGATAAACCGGACCCCGGCCGCTTCCGCGAATTTATTCAATTCGATATTGACACAGTCGGCAGCAGTTCGATGATGGCCGATGCCGAGATCATTTCGGCGATGTATGACGCCCTCAAAAAGCTTGGTCTCGAATTTAAAATCAGGTACAGCAGCCGCAAAGTATTAAACTCTTTGATTGAATTCTCAGGTCTGACACCCGATATGGCTCATCCGGTTTTTCGTATTCTTGATAAACTCGACAAGCAGGGAATCGAAGCTGTCAAGCTGGAGTTGGGATCGGGGCGAAAAGATAAATCTGGTGACGTAATTTCGGGACTTGGGCTGGTAAATAACCAAATTGATAATATTGAGCAATTCCTCAATATTGCTCAATCGACAAGAGCTGAAGCTATAAGCTCTCTTCGTGATTTATTTAAAGACCTGCCGTCAGCCGAAGAAGGTGTCTCTGAATTAGAGCAAATTCATAAGTTCCTTGAATCATCGGGAATACCGGATGAAAACGCCCCGATTGATGTCAGCATTGCTCGTGGTCTTGATTATTATACCGGACCGGTTTTTGAGGCAGTCCTGACCGGTAAAAAAACTTCACGAGTTGGCTCGGTGATGGGCGGCGGCCGTTATGACAATTCAATCGGCCGTTTCACCGGTGTTGCTACCCCTGCTGTCGGGGCCTCGATCGGTGTTGATCGGTTAATGGCAGCTATGATGCAGGCCGGTATACTGGAAACAAAACCATCAACCGCCGATATTCTGGTAACAGTGATGATGCCGGAAAAAATAAACGAATATGCCAAAATTGCCTCGGAACTTCGCCGCGCCGGATTCAAAACCGAGCTGTATGTCGGCAACGCCAAATCACTTGGTAAACAACTTAAATATGCCGACAACCAGGAAATCCCGGTGGCGGTTATTATCGGCGAAGATGAATTTGAAAATAATCAGATTTCAATAAAAGACTTGCGGAAGATCAAAACCGAAAAAGTTGATATCAAAGATCGTGCGACCTGGGTTAAAGAACTTATTGGTCAACAGACAATTTCTGCTGATGAAATGGTTGAGTTCATAGGAAAGCTGCTCGAAAAAAACTGATATCTAATTTAGCTTTAAATCATCCGAATAATTGAAAGATATCCTAAATATTGAACTATTTCACGTTTTTTCCATAAAAATGGACAATTTCTAACAATTTTCAAAAAATAAGTGAAAAAATGATTAGGTTTTTTTCTAAAATGCCGTATATATGTTATGTGAAAATCAGTCTTCCATATTTGTCTTTTTAAAGGTATATCTCGAAAATATAATTCTTTTTAAAATCTATATTGAAGATCAAGGCGCAATGAAGCGCAAAAAACGCCTGTCCATACTTTTTGGATTTACAATAAATCTATTGTGAGGGATTGGCAAATTAGGAGAGAGTGAAATGAAGCTCTATGTTGGAAACCTTTCGTATGAAACCGGCGAAGATGATATTAGTCAAGCATTTGAAAACGTCGGCGAATTCACCGAAGTAA
>JAQBFG010000110.1:0-6432 GCA_032123495.1 Candidatus Zixiibacteriota bacterium
CACCTATATTATAGATTTTGTGCCCGGTTAATCCTCAGATTGACCGGGTTATATTTTTTTCTCGCAACCTGGGTACCACGCATATTTAGACGTGGGATAAATTTAAGTGCGCGGCAGATATCCAGAAAAATCCACATCTGCCTGATTGCATTCTTCTTGCGCCGTCAGGAACCGATTCCTGATAGAAATATTTATCGAAATCTTTTATAATTTTGATTTACTCAAACTAGCCCCTTGTCTAAAGATGAGTAGCAATCAGGCCGACAATATATCTATATAGGTATATAATTGAAATTTATCGTTAAAGCATACTTACAAAAATAACTTCAGGTGTTGCATTAGAGGAACGTAAGCTTTTAGTCGTGTATTTAACTTAAAAGGAGCTGTAGCTATGAATATTGTATTCCAAGATCTGAAGCAGAATCAACAAAAAGGAAGCAAGCCTTGTTGCCATCTATTAACGCACGGTACTCCCGAACAGGTCGCCGAGAAGTTAACAAGGTTAATCGCCCCGTTCGGTTTGGTTACAGTGAAAGACAAATGGATGCCACAAGGATTTGATGATGTTACAGAAGCCCAGTTGCACAAAACGCCCGATTTGTTCGATGATAATAAACACGGTCAGACTCTCAAATCATGGTGGCTGGCCGTTGCCAATCACAATCCGATGACACCAAACTGGGATATCGCCAGCAGTTGCACTATTGACGGCAAACGTGGATTACTTCTGGTGGAGGCGAAGGCACATTTTAAGGAACTTAAGCAAGACGATTGTCTTGGTGCCAAAAATGAGAAAAATTACGAACGTATCGGAGAAGCCATTCGTGAGGCCAATAGCCGCCTCAACCAAATATCTAATGGCTGGAACTTGTCTCACAAAACCCATTATCAGCTTTGTAACCGCTTCGCATGGAGTTGGAAACTCGCGACTCTCGGTATCCCGGTTGCACTTGTATATCTAGGGTTTCTCAATGCAGGTAAAATGGATGATCCCTTTCCGGATGCGAAATCATGGGAAATCGCCGTCGGCGAATATGCAAAAGATATCGTGCCTGAAAACGTCTGGGGTAGCAAATTGATGATTGATGATGTTCCCATCTACCCGCTCATCCGGTCAATGACAATTCAATTGAATTCTATTGATAGTCCGGTTGAATCACCCGTTTGGCATTAAAACCGGGTAGCCCATCCGCTTGTTATAAATCCTGAGATAAACGAAGGACGGTGGGTTTATACCTGTGACATTTCAAATCAATTTCCACATCAATTCAATGGTAATTCAGCTTCTTTTGTATAACCAGATGGCGAAAATAATTATAATCAAATAGAAAAACCATTTAATCACCAATTTATGGCGCAAAATTAAAATATGACGAAACGCCTGTCCTCCTCTGGAGGGAAGCCATTCTCAAACTGGCGCTATTCGTCGGACAAGCATGAAACAGAACAAGTTACACGGAATTATTTGAGATTGCCAGACAAATTACAAATAACCAGTAGGCCGCACATTCCTGTCCGGCAATAAATATGGACAGACAGGAATGTCTGTCCTACCGCCACATCTTGAGGAAAATTCCCGCTCGCCGCGGCGAACTAGACAACAATATTATCTTGAGGAAATTGATAACATTTTCGTAATTACTTCTAAATGAGATAATACTAAATGGAGAAGAAATGAGCGAAGAAAAACAAGAAAAAAAATCTGGGGCATTGGAGCCGGCCAAAATTCATAAACTTGCAGAATTAGTAAACTACTCAGAAGGTTCAGTCGTCAGCCGGACTATCGCCAAAACGAAGACCGCCACCGTCACGCTGTTTGCATTTGATAAGGATCAGGCCTTAAGCGAGCATTCGGCACCATTTGACGCGATGGTCCAGGTTCTCGATGGTGAAGCAGAACTGGTCATCGGCGGCGAATCGATTATCACCAAAGCGGGTGAAACCGTAGTGATGCCGGCAAATATCCCGCATGGAGTCAACGCGACACAGCAATTCAAGATGCTTCTGACGATGCTCCGGGAATAAAATATTGTATTGTAGGGTGGGAGTCCCCGACTCCCGCCAATTTCAAACTTCGGTTAAATGTGGACACCTGTCGCCGAAAATTCATGTTGAAAAACAGGTAGGACAGACATTCTTGTCTGTCCATATTTATTGCCGGACAGGAATGTCCGGCCTACCCGCTTTAAGTCGGTCGAAATCCCAACAGGTTTCGACAGTCTGGCTACTTCTTTAACTGCCGATGTGTCTCCAGCCAATCATGAATCTCTCTTAAATTTTTCGACATCTGCCAGCGACCATTGGCAAAAACGCCATAATCGGCCCCGGCCATCGCCGCCGAAAAGCGAACCGTGTTGGCATAAAACAACCACTGCTCGACCCATTTTTTCTCAATCGCATCATCAAATACAGATTTCCCCTGCGGAAGCCCCTCAACATATCCCTCTTCCCAAATCTGACTCATAAGTTTGGTCGCCGTTAAGGTCATCTCATTGGTCGTTTCAATCGTTTTATCGAGCATAACAAAATGGCCATTGACCCAGCCGGAAGAATGGCATGACCGGCAAACTGATTTTATATTTTCGAGCCTGATCCCCTGCTCTGCTTCGTCAATCAAAAATTCCGAAACCGACCCACCGGTCAATTCGGTCGGCAATGGCAACCCTGCTTTATTTTTGATGATCGATGTATTGGCATCAATTGGATGCGGATGTGCATAAATCAATCCAAACAATCTTTTGTCCAACCGATCATTCATCTGATGCGTCCGTTTGGCAATAACGGTCTCTTCCTCATCGACTAATAAACTGATATGACAAACAGCGCAGGTCGGTGCCGTAAAATCTTGACCAACTGTCCATGGCACAGCATTAAATTCCCAATGATGTTTCTCGGATTCATAAATATTGCCATGTTTACTTGCCTGATAGACTTTATACGCCGGGACATCGGGTCCTTTATGACACTGCGCACAGGTGGCCGGTTTTCGCGCCGTCTCTATTGAAAATTGATGCCGGGGATGGCAGGAAGTGCATGAACCGATTGAACTATCGGGATTAATCCGTCCAACCCCCTGATTCGGCCAGCCATTCAAAACCGGGAAAGTCATTTCGCCCAACTCTGTCTCCCGTTCGAAAAAACCATCGACCGTCACTTTGGTACCGTGACAGGCAAGACAGGCCGACGCATTAGTAGTATCATCGGCAATATCAGCAGTTATCGCATTATCCGAAAAATGCTGAACACCATTAATAGAATTCACCAGATCGATATAAAGCGAGTTATCCATCAGATTCGAATAAGCTTTCGACATTATATTTTTTTGATATTCATCCCACTCAACAGCGTGACAAGTGGCACAATCTGGTGGCGACACCACCGTATGAATCGTATAATCATTATGGTCAAACGAATCGGTATGGGTCTCATTATTTATCATATGACATTCAGCGCACCCAATCACAAACCCGCGCTCTTCTTCCGGCAGATCAGATGAGGAAACCCGCTTCTCCAAATCCGATTTAGCTATCGCCTCATTCATAGAGACTTGAGAATGCCGGCTTTTTTGCCAATCGCCAACAATCCCGGGGGTTATTGAAATATGACAATCGAGGCAAGCCTCGGTCGCGTCGCTGATTATTCCGGATTGGGCCTGACTCGGCATAAAAATCACAAATATTGCCAATAAAGATAACGGCAATAAAGATTTTTTTGAAATATAACCACACATATTGACCTTCAATATTTACTGTTTATCTCCTAATATTTAACCTAAACCGGTCAATCGCCATAATAAAAATCTAAAATTACGGAAAATTATCCAAAAATTGATTTTTTTACTATTTGACTATCTTGAACTTAGGTTGTAAATTCTCCACTAATTATGAATTTACCAAATACATTATCGCTTTCGCGAATAGTGATGGCGCCGATTTTTGTTATTCTATTCCAATTTGAAAATCCGTATAGCCGCATCACTGCTTTTGTAATATTTGGCCTCGCTTCACTGAGCGATACTGCCGATGGACATCTGGCCCGCAAATATAGTATGGTAACCGGTCTGGGGAAATTCCTCGATCCTCTCGCCGACAAAATATTGGTCACCACCGCCTTTATAACATTAGTCGCGCTCGATTGTGCTCAGGCATGGATGGTTGCGTTGATCGTTGCCCGCGAATTTTATGTAACCGGCTTAAGGGCTCTGCTCGGTAACCAAGGGACTGTTTTGGCCGCTTCCCGTATCGCCAAAACCAAAACCGGCGTTCAGATGGTCAGTATTACCTTTATCCTGCTGATGATAACACTCGATTCATTTTCTGAGCTTTATCAATTTCCTGAGCCGGGATTCCTTCAGTTCGATCATTACCTTGTTTATAATATCCTGATTGGACTTTCAACTTTTATCACTGTTTATTCCGGGATCGATTACACCGTGAAATATTATCCTATCCTTAAAGATATCTTTAAATAGTCATGGAAAATCTGATAAAATTTCTCGCTTCTGGATTCTGTTCCAGTTTTCGTAAAGATATCATCCCCATTCCAGGCACAAGAGGTACCGTTCCGATCTGGCTGATTGCTTTTTTTCTGGTGAAGGGGAATCAGCCGATTACAATCGGATTGGCAATCGGTATTACGATCCTTTCGGTTTATCTGTCCGGCAAGGCCGAAAATTACTGGGGACACGATGCCAAAGAAATTGTTATCGACGAATGGGCCGGGATGATGATTACTCTGATTCTGGTACCGTATTCGTTTATTAATTATGCGGCAGCGTTTGTTTTTTTTAGAATTACCGATATTATAAAAATTCCGCCGGCTCGGAATGCTGAAAAACTTCCGGGGGGATGGGGTGTTACTTTAGATGATGTTGTCGCCGGGATTCAGGCGAACATCTTGACTCATCTGTTTGTATATATTATTAATAACTATGATGTAGGGTTTTAATTTTTCAGGAATATATATGGATGTTGAACTAATAAGTATCGGTGACGAAATCATATCGGGCCACACCGTCGATACCAATTCGGCCTATGCCGCCCCCAAACTGGCCGAGATCGGACTGTCGGTTACCTATAAAACTGCGGTTGGCGATGATCTCAAGCGGATGGAAGAGGTTATCAAACGGGCGCTAGTGCGAACCGATATCGTTATTGCCACTGGTGGATTAGGACCGACCGATGATGATGTCACTAAGCGGGTCATTTGCAAAGTATTCAAACGTAAACTTATTTTTCACGAAGAAGTTTTGGATGATCTAAAAAAGCGATTCGAAGCGCGCGGTTTTAAGATGCCGTCGATTAATCAAAATCAGGCGCTTCTTCCTCAGGGTGCCACATTTTTACCGAATAAAACCGGATCGGCGGTTGGTATATTAATTTCTGAGAACAACAAGATATTTGTCTCGATGCCGGGTGTACCGCGCGAGATGGAAGTGATGCTGACCGAGGAGCTTATACCTTACCTGGAATCAAAAATAACAAAAGCGGCAATCAAAGTTATCAAGTTACGAACCACTGGGATTTTCGAGTCAGCTCTCGCCGAAAAAATCACACCCCATATTAAGATACCAGATAATATCAAATTTGCTTATTTACCGGCATATCATGGCGTTGATCTGCGGATTATTTCAACAGGGAATACCGAAAACGAGGCGACTGAAACGGCCGAAAAGCTGGCCGAACAAATACGGGAATTAGTCGGAAAGTATATCTATACTGAAGGTGATGATTCGCTTGAGACGGTTATCGGGAAACTGTTGATTGAACGGAATGAAAAACTGGCTGTCGCCGAATCATGCACCGCCGGGCTTCTCTCCGGACAGATCGTCTCAAATCCAAATGCGTCAAAATATTTCGACCGCGGTGTCGTGACCTATTCCAACGAATCTAAAATTGAACTTCTTGATGTCCCGAAAGAAATAATCGAAAAATATGGTGCGGTTTCAACCGAAACGGCCGAGATCATGGCAACCAATATCAGAGAAAAAGCAAAAGTCGATTATGGCGTCTCGATAACCGGTATCGCCGGACCGGACGGCGGCACCGAGGAAAAACCGGTTGGAACGGTCTTTATTGCGATAGCTGCCAAAAATGGAGTGAAGACACACAAATATCAACTTACCAACGACCGTGAGATCAATCGTTTGCGGTCGGTCTATGCCGCACTCGGATTGCTTCGTAAGACTATTTTGGGACTTGACTGATGCGTCTTTTTATCGCCCTGCCTTTATCTTTTGAAGTCGAACAGTTTCTTGATAAAATTATTGATGATCTCAGACAAAAGCGCGGCAAAGTCAAATGGGTCGATTCAAAAAATATCCATCTGACTTTAAAATTCCTTGGTGAGACAGATGAAAACAAAGTCGAACCTATAATTGAATCGATAAAATCGGTCGCGTCAAAACATCAATCTATAGAGTGTACCATAAAC
>JAQBFG010000111.1:0-6679 GCA_032123495.1 Candidatus Zixiibacteriota bacterium
ATTCGTTAGCTCGCTCGAAAATTTTGCTATGCCACTCCCACGGTGTATGGGCCTCCTGATACAATTCGTATAACGATTTACCATTCCACAGACTCTTTGGATCATCTATAAAAAACTCATTTTCTTTGATATTTAAAGTCATTGTGTCTGCAGTATATGTTTGCAGTTTGATTGCGTGTGCTCCGGCTTTGGCGGCCTCTTCAACAATCTGAAGCGAACGCTCCAATGATTGATTATGATTACCAGACATCTCGGCAATAATAAACGGGGGGAAATCTGAACCAATATTTAACCCACCTATTTGAATATGTTCCATATTAGTCACTCGCTTTCAAATAATTATATACCGGTCTTGATTTTTAATTCGCTCTTCTTGGTTTCCAACCATTCGCCAGATAACAATGAAAAAAGATACACGTCCAAATATTTATCATTTCTCAAAATATGTTTTCTTTTGACTCCGTCTTCGGTAAATCCAAGACGTTTAAAAAACTTCCTGCTCGGTTCATTAAAATCAAGAACTTCACCGCTTACCTTGCGTATACCTTTTTGCTCGAATATATAATTCATGGCGAGGTAACCCATGATCGTCCCGCTTCCCTGCGGAATATCCGTCTCACCGAGATAAAATCCCCACATACAATTTGAATTGATTTCGTCAATTTCCGTAAAATTTACTAATCCGACCGGTTTCTCATTATGTAAAAAGATAAGATATATTTTCGTATCATCGTCTTTTACTTTATTGTACCATGATTGATGTTCATCAAAAGATATAATCTTATCCTGATACATATATTTTCTGATATGATCAGAATTACGCCATTTGAGAACTAACTCAAGATCGCCTTTTTCGAGATTTCTAAGAGTGTATTTATTTTCCAGAATCATAGCTTCAATCTATGTCAGGTTAAATCCTATTTGCGGCCAACTCCATTTTCCTCAATATTTGTCGGGCGACATAGTTCACATTCATCGTCTTTTGCTCTTGCATAAGGTCAAACATTTTCTGCTTTATTGCCTTAATTGCCGATTGATCGGACATTGCTTTTTCCATAGCGGTTGATATTTCTTTGGCAGTTACCGTATCATACCATCCCATATTCCATAAAGCACCCAATTCGGCCAGATCTATTACCATCCGTTTCTGATTTTGAGCCAAAATAATTGTGAGACAGGGAAGACCCATAAAACATCGTTCCCAGGTAGTTGTCCCACCACCTCCAATTGCCAAATCAGATTTGGCCATCAACTCCGCCATATAATCAATCTGCTTATGTAACGTAACGTTTTTCAGAGTTTTACAAATATTTTCTATTTCTTTTATATGTTGATTTGTATTACCAATGACTACATCAAAAAATATATTATTTATCGATAAATATGAGATCGCATATAATACTTTTTTGGTTTGATTGGAGTTATCGTTTCCACCAAAAAATACCAATATTCGTTTTATCTTATCGTTGCGCTGTGTCTTACTATTTCGAGCCAGATAAAACTCAGGACGAAGAAGGGCGTACGATGGTCCAAGCATCTTCAAGCATGTATCCGGAACAAGATCGTCATATCGAGAGTTGAGATTATAATAATTCTGGTCCAGCAAAAAATCGCAGATATGTTTCCGATCGGCCAGATCATCTATGACCATTAAAAATCCGCAGTACCTTTTAACTTCTTTCTCCCAGTTTGTATCAAGCGCATAATGATCAATTATCAGCAAATCAACAGGTTTCTGAAAAGATTTTAAAATATCAATAGTTTGCCTTGCGTCGGTTTGCCAGTCAACTGCCAGCCAGATCAGATGATTATCAGTGTTTTTTAAATTTATATTGTCGTAATTCGCCTTCTCAAGTTTGTGAACCTCATATCCGGCTTTTGATATCTGATCAATTATATTGCCCTGCAATTCGCGGCAGATAAAACTAACCTGGTGCCCCTCGCCGTGGAATTGTCCGGCCAAAGTCAGACATCGAACAACATGTCCGGTGCCAATAATAGTCGATGAATCAACTCTGATACAAATATTCATTAATCATTCACCAGTCTAAATACCGCCTGAGCCATTTCAAGATCCTCGTAGTTGTCAATATCAACCGCATATTTCCAGTCCATTGGATGGAATATATGTCCTTGTCCATAAAAAGATTTTTCTTTCGGCAAGGCCTCACGATTGGCTATCCAAACCGCTCCGGTAGGACAGTACAATTCCTCCAGATCCTGCGAACGCGTTTTAAGAGCCTCCGGGAATAATGAATTTGGAAGTTTATCTTCGGCCAGTTTCACCGCCCACCAGGGATTCATCCATCCAAATTTAAAACAGCTGATTTGAAACTTTGCTTTCCTGGTCACAAAATTATTATGGGCATTAACAATCTGCTCACCGGTTCTTATGGGGCAGTTGGCCATTAGTTGCACTACCGTATCATATTTTTCGTTATAATAACTCTCCGCCTGATCCAAAGCCTTAATCACGGCCAGCGAAAGCGGGGAATGGTCATCGGCAAACTCATCCCTCATAAACGGAACCTCGATACCATTGTCCTCAGCCACCTGTGCGATCTTTTTATCGTCAGTACTGACTATTACTCTTTTGAATAGACTGGAATCAAGAGCAGCCTTAATTGTCCAGCTTAGCATCGGTCGCCCCATAAAATCGATTATATTTTTATGCGGAATCCTTTTCGACCCACCACGAGCCGGAATAACTGCCACAATACTTTTATCTACCATGTCGTCCACCCACCATCAACAACCAGATTATGACCGGTCATTCCCGAAGAAGCCTCAGAGAGAAGAAAACTAATTGCACCGTAAACTTCTTCACGTTTGAGCATTCGTCCGGCTGGACAAAACTGACCGTATCTTTTTATGAAATCCTCATCGGCTCGTCCTTCAACACCACCATAAGATATACAATTTACCCTGATAGCTTTCTTAGCCAAACGAACCGCCAGTTCTTTGGTAAGCTGAATCAGGGCAGCTTTGGCAACGCCGTAATTAATCGGCGATTCCTTATTGAAGTCTGTGTATAATCCCGGAGTAGGAGCGACCATGCCGTACATCGAGGATATATTTATAATATTTTTAAGTTTTGAAATTTCTGAATTTGTCAGAGCCATAACCAATTCGTACGCCACCACCACATCAAGCACAAACTCACCTATCCAGTTTGTACGATCGGTTTCATTGTTTTTGTTAATTTTTAGATAATTGGTATTCCGGGCATTATTGACCAATGAATTAATCTGCAAACTGTTTTCTTTAAGAAAAGTTATTATCTGCCGCGAAAAATCTTTTGATTCCAAGTCGACATTGATTACATACAGCATGTCATCTTGACAATAGTCGCTGAATTGATATTTTAGTTTATTGATGTTATCTTCACTGTGACTGGTGGTAACAACCTGATAATTATCTTTGAGAAGATTAGCGACAAGCTGCGAACCGATATTCCCTGTCCCACCGGTCAACAGAACCGTTTTAGACTTTGACACCTGACTCACCTTTCTCTATAATATCAATCACTTTCATAACGAACTCTTGTGATACACTTTGTCGCGTACGAACTGCATGAATAAATGCCTCCAGTGCATTTTTAAAAGCCGAATATGTATCTTCAAACGAAACTGTTTTAAAACCGTTTGTACCTTCCAGAGTGATTTCAAGCGGAGACTGATTATTCCCTGTTGTGGCGAAATTTGTAATGAGTCCTGATTCCCATATAATATTTACTGTTCTGGTATCACTGCGATGCGTCACTTCAACCGTCTTAACAACTCCCTGGTCTCCAATAATATTTAAAACCGGTTCGATTATATGAACGCCATATTTTTGCCAGTCTTTCATGATCGTCGCTTTAACCTGCTTCAGTTTCCCCAAGCTGTTGATATCGATATTCTTTGGATCAAATTCATTGGCAAATCCCAAAGCCGAACAGGTAAATAACTGACCGTCATATTTCTGAAAAGAATATATTTTTTCAGCTTCGGCCACCGATATTGCCAGCGGTTTGTCGATATAAATCGGAACTCCCGCTTCCAAAAAAGGCCGACTCATTTCTTTATGATTCTCCGGGTCATCACGTGCCAGCAGAATCGCATCAACCAGTCCGATCATGTCCTGATAATTTTCCACAATATTGTCTATCAAGCTGGCCGCCGCGATATGTTCCGATATTTTCCTGTCCTGCGTCCAGATATGAGTCACGGTGGCATCAGCAATTGCATCATCGGGAAATGTCTGCTTACTTAGATACTCCGGTATAACAGGGAATGGACAATCTTTCATCACTTCCGAATTGTATCCGTTAAAAATGGCCGACCAAGAATATGCGTGACCGTTCCCATCACTCATCCCAATAACGCCGAGTTTTAATTGTTTCATGATATTTCCCATAAGGCAGGATTGATAAATTTCTCATCTGAAATGGCAAATTCTGAACAATCAATATCTGCTTCTTTTTGATAAGCTACCATATTCTCTCTCAGATGATTTACACTGTTAACACCAAGAATAATATAGTCTATCTCCTCTATATTTTTCACAAAATTAAGTGCTGCCGTTTGCGGGGAGATTTTGTTTTCTTTTAAGAATCCAAAATATCCGACTAAATTATTTTTAATCGGTTCAAAAAAATCCGGAAGCTTTTCGTGTTCCATTAATAAGAGACCCTGTAAAAATATCGAGCGGGCATGAATCTCAATATTTTGTTTTTTCAATTTTCTCAGATGTCCCGAATTTATCAATCGCTGATCAAACAGATTGATCGGCAGTTGAATAATATCAGGTTTAAAAATATTAAGAACGGAATCGATCTGATTTGAATTATAAACCGAAACACCAATTTTGGTTACGAGCCCTCTTGATTTTAATTCCATTAATGATTTTGCCAGATACTCACCACCCGGAGACAGCAGGTTTTCGGCATGATGCACCAATAGTCCGTAAAGTGTATTGCAGCCCAACTGCTCAAGTGAGCATTCACAATATTCAGCCAGAATATCTCCCGATTTTTGAGTTATTATTTTTTCGTCAAAAACAGGAGTTTTGGTGATAATATTAAAATCGTTATTATCGGACAAACACTGACCAAGAACCTCTTCGCTGTTACCATAATTGGGCGATGTATCAAGCATATTGATTCCCAGAGTCTGCGCTTCTTCAAGAATCTGTCTGACCTCATCGAGACTATTTTGTCCCGAACGGTTGGATATCCCGTAATCCATTCCAAACTGCGCCGTCCCCAGACCCAATCGGTTTCCTTTTTTTGTATCATCTTTCACCTGATCAGCCCCGATACAATATCATTTTTATTTCGTCTAAAACACGATCACAATCGTCATCGGTTAACTGAGGGTACATCGGAATGCTAAGTGCCTGTTCATAATACCGTTCCGCGTTAGGAAAATCACCCGGTTTGCTGTCCAATAAATTACGATAGTATGGTTGCAAGTGAACCGGAATATAATGCACCTGAGTGCCAATATTTTTTTCACGCAGTTTATTCATCAACTCTGCTCTGGTAATTTTCAACTTATTAAAATTTATCTGCAAGACAAACAGATGATATGCATTATATGCATTGTCTTTTTGTTTCAGTGGTCTGATCTGGTCAGGATCAAACATCTCCGCCATTTTCTGATTGTAATACTGAGCAATTTCGTTGCGTCGTTTTAATGAATAGGCTAACTTTTTGTGCTGACTAATACCAAGCGCCGCCTGAATATCATTCATTCTGTAGTTCGGGCAAAGCTCCTGCATCTCATGATACCAGGGATTGACCTCACCCAATTGTGAAAAGGCCATTTCCGTGTTAACAAAAACTTCTCGATTGATTCCATGATTCCTGAAACGACGAAGTTTTTCGGCCAGCTCTTTATTATTAGTAGAGACTGCTCCGCCTTCACCAGTGGCAATATGTTTAACCGGATGAAACGAAAAAGCAGACATCGCCGAAAATTCGTTTCCGCCAACCATATATCTATTACCGTCATGTTCAAACCATGCCCCCAGAGCATGGCAGCAATCATCAACAACTGCTATTCCATTATTGTGGCAAAGCTGATAGATCTTTGGCAGGTCAGCCGGCAAACCGGTAAAATGTATCGGTACGACCGCTTTGATTTTTTTATCTTTATCAGAAGCAATCACTTTTTTAAGCTTTTCATAAGAGATCAAGGCGGTGTCATAATCGACATCAACAAATTTAACCGAGGCACCGACAAATCGCGCGCAGTTGGCCGAGGCGATAAAGGTAATAGGTGTCGTTAAAACTATATCATCTTTTTGCAAACCTAGAGCCATCAAACACAGATGCAATGCTGCCGTACCATTGGCACAGGCTACAACAAATTCGGAATTAAGCTGATGTTTAAGTTTTTCCTCAAATAACTCAATTGTCGGACCCTGGGTCAGCCAATCCGATTTGAGGACCTTAACGACCGCTTCGATATCATCATTGTCAATATTTTGCCGTCCATATGGCAAAAAGTCCAATCTGTTTTTTGTCTGTTCCATAACTCCACTTGAGGTAAACCAAAAAAACAAGAACGCCCAATATTAATTGTTATCTTTTTTTGTCGAGTATTCCAGTTCTTTTGATTCGGCGCCCTGAACAAATGAAAGTTTTCTTGTCCCCTTTTCGCCGGTCGATTTCTTTACCTTGAAAGATGAATCA
>JAQBFG010000112.1:0-5293 GCA_032123495.1 Candidatus Zixiibacteriota bacterium
TTTTTAATAAATCATAGACCAAAGTTTGTCCGCCAATACCAATACAAGGACTGCCGCATCTTGGAGCCATTTGTAAGTATAAGAATTTATTATCCGATGTTAATTCCACATAGCTGGCATAAAATTTTTCACCATCTAACCAATAATCGGGGGAATAAATATCTTCCTTATTAATGATCTTTGTTATGATTTTTGTTTGTATGCTATACTTCACTACATTGCCATCATATGTACCATAACAAGTCTGGCCGTCTTGGGACCAATCTGGATATTCAACTAATGGCCCCTCTATAAAATTAACATACTGTAAACTGTCTGCGCCGTATTCCACAAAAAAAGGTTCATCTGCTTCATTATGACAATTCAAGAACAGATTTTGATTGTCCGGTGAAAGGAATCCCGAAGTTATAATACATTGATCGGATATCCAATCAACTATTTCCACCATCAAAGTCTCCGCAGGGGAAACTGAAATATCAATATCGTATAGTTTATTTGTAATGTACTCATATTCAAATAAATGTTTTCTACTTCCATCTATTCCAATCGCTATAAACGTTCCGGTAGTACTATCAATAATATTCAATTCAGGAAGGGTAAAAATATATCGGTTCATTCTGTTTATTAAATATTTTTCGTCAGACGAAATAGTTATATTGTTTCCCAGATCGACATTTACCGCATTAACCATCGCTAAAGTATCATACGATAAAACATCGATGACGTAAGTTATATTATATCCGACAATTACTGCCTTATTGCCATGATCAAAGTATTTTAGGTCACGAAACGGTTCATCTTCATAGGCAATAGAGTCTATGACTTCATTCGTTTTAGTATTAATAGTTAAAACATAATTTGGGCCTGTCTCCGCATGCCTGACATAACAATATGTCATGTGGTATTCCGGAATATGTTCTTCCGGTGCCTGCGTGATGTAATTCTTCTCACAGGAGAGAAGAAAAACAGCAAAAATAATCAGAATTATTGCCGTTAACCAGATTAACAATGGTTTTTTCATAACCCCCCCACATTTAATTTTATGAACTTATTTACCCCAACATCTACCAAGATAACGTATAATAGCCCATTTTGTCAAATAATATTCTTATTATATGTAATAATGATTCAAGGTTGAGACTGGGCTGGTACCAATTTCACGTGCCGTCAGGAACCGATTCCTGACGGATAAAACAATTTCCACACCAAATCTCAGTTGATTTATCTCACCACCTATCTGTATATGAGTGATTATACAGACATAGAAAAATACAATTTTACTACAAATAAATTGTCCAAAAAGGCCGTTTTGACAAAACAAACCCATTTTTATTGTAATCGTATGGAGGTGATAAGATTATAAGGAATTTTTTATTTATCGGGTTTTACTTACCCCATGATATGGGTGCCCCGCAGCTTGCTGTGGGGAAATTACTTCCAAACACTTATCCCATCAAAACTCCGTTAATTCCGATATCCCATCTAAATGATATGTAAGAATGGCTCAATAAATTTATTCGGGAAGGGGATTATACTTGAGCAAAAAACTTTTTATACACAAAACACCTGTCCTTCGAAGGAGGAAAGCCATTTTGCTGCAATAATATGACCCGTAATAGATTATAACGATTTTTTTGCCAACAATTGCAATGCCGGTATAAAAAAGACTGCTAAAACTGTCGATTAAAAAATGGAGCCGAGGGGGCTCGAACCCCTGACCTCTTGACTGCCAGTCAAGCGTTCTCCCAACTGAACTACGGCCCCATAGGATGAACTAATATATTGTCAATAGAATTTATGTCAAGGAAATTATTCCGAAGTTTCCAGAACCAGTTTTTTGTCCGGATGTTCGGATTTCTTGTCAGAATCGTCAGTAAGAATCATCTTACTCGCGGCGGTTTCACAATACTTTAATGAATCGAGACTGATTAATTTATGGGTCGCATCTTTTATCCGCCCGGCTGAAATTGCAATAAGATTTATTTTTTCAATAACATCAGGAGGCAGCTCTTTATGATTTCTCAGCAAAACTTCCGCCACCGCAGTGATTGTCATCAATGGATTATTGATCTCATGGCAAAGTGTCGCCGCCATCGCAGTTGCTATATCAGTACTATCACTTTGATTGGAGCTACTCTCCCCCGGTCTGGTCAAAGTGATTTTGCGGCCAGTCCTTATTGCTGTTTTTCTGTCTATCCTGTCGATACCGGAAGACTTCAATTGCTTTTTAATTTCGTTTGTGAAACTCATTTTACTTACTTTTATCTTTTCGATGGTAAACTGATTTGTACCATTAGTCCATTTTGTTCTGCTCTGGAAAGTTTCATCTCGCCACCAATTGATTCAACTAATAATCTGGCTACAGGAAGTTCATTTTCAAACACAGCGAGCTTCGATAACGGAATCTCTTTAATTGAGGCCAGCGGTTCAAGTGCACTTTTGACATCAAAGCTGCTTACCAATTTGCCAGTGGAGTTGATCAACAGATGACAATATTCAGTATCAGTCGTCACTTTGATACTAATAACCGGGCTTTCATCAGAAATAGTTTGGCTGATCAAACCAGCAAAAACGGCATTAAGCGTCTCACTTATTCTGGTCGCATCTGCCATCAAATATATCTGACCGGAATTTTCCAGATCGATTTTCAAATCGTTTTCAATTCGCTGAAATTCCTTAATAGATCGAGTTATGATTTCAGTAAGATTTATCTCTGTCTGGTTTTCCTTTCGGTTAACTATTTCGCACAATTGTCTGAATCTGCTTATGGTACGGTACAAAACGTGGCAGTTATCCTGGATACTGTCAAGATAGAAACGGCCATCTTTATTGAGCCGGGGATAATATTGACCGGCCATTTTGGCTGCACATTTATCAATCGGCTCCAGAAATATTGTTACTGTTTCGAGAAACATACTCAACAGTTTCTCGCTGGTTTTGCGTCCGATCGAATTATCAAATTCCGGGAAGATTACGATCGTGTATTCAGACACCCCTCCCAAAAGTTCTCTTGTGTCCAAGATCTTATAAAGATAAAACTTAGTTTCATTGCTTATCATACCAAGATCAGGAAATACAACCGGGTGTTCATCAGACAACTTTATCTCGACACTATCATTACCGGAGAAACCGATAAGCTCAAATGAACTTAATCGCTCAATCAAATCGGTCACATTGGTGCATCCGGCAAGAATATGATCTTTATCAGGAAAATCGGAATATGTCGAAAGGAGGTTATTCTCTGCATCTATACTGATAATAGTACAACCAAACATTTTTAATATCTCAAAAATATTTGTCTCCGGCCCGGTCGGCTTTTCTTCGATTTGAGAATGGCTTTTGATATAGACACCAAAAACCGGGCCAACATAGCTTGTCACCAGTGCCAATTCTTCTTCTATTCCAGTCGATTCTTCACTGGCAACGCATCTTATCAAGCCCCAGCAGGAATTGTCGAATATTAATGGACAAGAGTACTCAATCGATTCATTTTCATTATCAGAGATTACTGTTTGCTTGTGGTCAGTAATTACCTGCAGGTGCTTTTCATCTGTAACAGAAAAATCGACTTTGCTCTTCCCCTTTTGTTCGGATGAATCCGACAGTAATGCCAGGCCGGAATCAATATATTTATAAATGCCGACTTGGCTAAATTGCATATTCTTAAGTAGTAATTCAGCCAACTTCTGCCAATCGGCATTGCGGGCGAAATCCGAAAATAATTCAAATAATTTCTTGAGGATCAATTCAATATTATTGGTTCGATTTTCAGTTGCACTATCCAACTGATTCGACTCCATAAGTATCACTTGATAATTGGAAGGGTTTCCCGCAATAAAATTCAAAGAAACAATGGCGTTATGCTTATGCTGTTTTTTCTTGTTGTCAATTATTACCAGTTCGATTGATTCATAACAGGAATCAAATCGATTTCCGTATTGAATAATCTCAATAAGTTTTCTATTAGAATCTTTATCAAGGAATTCTTTTATATTTCTTCCGAACAGATTTTCGTCCGGAAGGCCAATCAGATCAGAGGTAAGATCGTCGATATTTACAAAATGACCTTTAAGATCAATTTTAAAAACGGGACAACGTTTCGATTCTTTGGTAGTCTGTTTTCGCTCAATAGCAGCATCAATCATTATTATTATCTTTTCAATACTTTAAATTTCCTAGTCAACCTTTCTGTTTGGACAACCACAAAATACGGACCCGATGCAACTTTGGTTCCGTCATTATTTTCGCAATCCCAAATGACAGTTGCGGTTATCTCATTATAATTATCGGTAAAATTATCCCAAACTTTCTCCCCATTTACAGTAAAGATCGATATTTCTATAAGTCTACCATCATCGGGGCCAATAAATATTGACAACGAATCTGAAAATGGATTGGGTCCAACCGCAATATTAGCCTGCGGAACAACTGTAAAAGAAACATCAAGAGTATATGACCCGACTCCAAATTCGGCTTTGATCTGGATTATCCGGCTATCAACATAATTGGTTGGGGCCAGATAACGAAGATTGGCTGTTCTATTTCCATTATCCACAAAAACTGCCCCCTCAGGCAGATTCATGGCAGAAAATATTGGGATAGAATCGGGTAATCCCAAAACTGTAAAGGTGATATCAAGAGAGTCGCCGGCAGCAAGAATAATCGGATCAACCGGATTGATATAAAGTAACTGCGAAGCTTTAAAAACATTCGGTAGCCCATATCCATATAAACTATCAGGATTATCAAAACGATCTGCCGATTCAATCAACGCCTGACGCAAATCGATCGGTGTCCAATCAGGATACATCTGCAGAAGCAAAGCCCCGGCCCCAGCCGCCAGCGGAGCTGCAAACGATGTGCCACTTTGAAAAGTATATCCTCCGGTGTTGTCTACCATAAAAACAAGCACCCCCATCGAAACTATATCTGGCTTAATTCGGCCATCATATGTCGGCCCGGCACTGGAAGAACCTGCAATAATGCCATCACTATTGACCGAACCGACAGCTATCACTGAATCTCCATCGGCTGGCGGCGTAATATAATGAAACCCCACTCTTTCATTCCCGGCCGACGAAAATACAGCTATTCCGCGCGAAACTGCCAGATCGGCGGCAATTGTAATAATGGCGGTATTGCCATCAATGTCAGAGTAATCATACCAGTCGAAATATCCAAGAGAAGTGGAAATAATATCTGCACCCAGGCTATCAGCCCATTCAGCCGCCGCGACCCAGTTATCCTCTTCCAACGGAATCTCGATTCTGGGATCGGCAATTTCGGTTCTGGC
>JAQBFG010000113.1:0-5058 GCA_032123495.1 Candidatus Zixiibacteriota bacterium
CAACGGCTTTAGCTATGAGCTTTTAGCTCGTATCAAAAAGGACAGCTACCTGTGATTAGACGAGACTACGGTCACATGTCCGAGATTAATGTCACCAATCTGGTTGATGTTGTTCTGGTCTTATTGATTATATTTATGATCTCTGCACCACTTTTGCAATCAGGAATTGAAGTCGATCTTCCTAAGACAAAAACAGCGGCACTTGATGATCAGGCTGAAGGTGTGATCTTAACCATCGATAAAAAAGGCGGAGTTTTTATCAATGATATCTGGAGCAATTTTGAAGATTTCGAGATCAAACTTGATAAAGAATTACGGAAACAAGGAAACAAATCAGTGTATTTAAGAGCCGATTCATTGGTTCCTTATGGTGTAGTTGTCGGGGTTATGGGACGCCTTAAAGCAATGGAGATCGAAGAGATCGGTTTGATAACGGCAAAAGATGAAAGTAAGCTGGGCAAATAAAGATGAGACAGGATCTGTTGCTGTCATTTGTGCTGCACTTTTTAATTGTGATAGCTATGGTTATCAGTTCGCCATTTAAACCGAAGGTGAACACCGACCTCGGCGAAGTTATTCAGGTGCAACTACGTTCAATGCCGGCAAAGGTAGATGCACCTGCGCCGGTGCCTATTACACCGCCGCAACAGGTTGTCGCCGATGAACCGGTTGTACCTATTACCGAAGTCGCGTCGGTTGTCGAGGCCAAACCGATTGACAAACCAAAACCAAAGCCGGCCAAACCAAAACCGCAAGAAAAAACATATAATCCGGACGCAGTTAAGGCTGACACGGCACAAGCCGGGACAAAAGAGGGTCAGAAAGATGTCAGCGAAAATCTTGGCTCGGGCTCGAAATTTGGCGGTGTCGCTATTGATAATGCCTCGTTTGATTATCCGTATTGGTTTGTGCAGGCTTTTGGCAAAATTGAGCGGAATTGGCGCAATCCGGTTTTTTCCAATCAACCGCTATCATGTATTATCTATTTTCAGGTAATACGCTCAGGGCGAATAATAAAAACTGAAATAGAAAAATCATCGGGAGTTGATGCTTTTGACGGTGGTTGCGAACGAGCCGTTAATATCTCTCAGCCGTTGCCGCCCCTGCCCGATCAATTTGCCGATGAAATAATCGGTATCCACCTAGAATTCCCATACTCTTCAGGATATTAAATATGAAATTTAAAATTGTTATCGAACTAATAGTAGTTATAGGGCTCTTATCGACCATATCATTTGCGCAAAATGTGGGCGATTATCAAGGCAGATTATCTGATAAGTCTACTTTCGAACCGACCAAGATATCGGTCGAAGAGGCGCGGTATATCGGGATCGAATATATTACCGCATCAGATTCGGTGATGATGAAAAACTGTGGAGTAATTTTGCGCCGCGATCTTGATTTTTCACCTTTTTTTGAGATTGTCCTGTTTGATCAGTTTTTCCTGAAACATCTCGAACTGGAAACAATGACTATCTCCGCCTGGAAATGGCTCGGAACAAAATATCTAACCAAATTGGAGGTTGAATTTCCGCGCAATAATATCCGCCTGCGGTACAGATTGTTTGATGTTGATACCAAAAAGGAAATCAACAAAGGCACCTTTGAAGCCAAAAAAACCGACTACCGTGCCGCCGTGCATGAGATGGCCAACGAAATACTGAAATTTCTCACCGGCGATAAAGGTATCTACCGGACCAAAGTTGTGTATGTGAAAAAAGTTGATGATGCCAAAGAGCTGTTTATTGCCGATTATGACGGGCAGAACGAATTTCAACTAACCAACAATCAATCAATTAATATCTCCCCCACTTTTTCTCCCGATGGTAAGTACATCTATTTTACAAGTTATATCGATGGTGATCCGAAAATATACAGATTGAAACGAAAAGATAATTCGGTGGAACTGTTCGCCGAGTACCCCGGACTGAATGCGGCGCCATCGGTATCACCAGACGGCAGTAAAATTGCTTGCGTTTTATCAAAGGACGGTAACTCAGAAATATATTTACTTAATACAAATGGTCGAATAGAAAAACGGCTGACCGAAAGCCGAGCAATTGAATCATCGCCGACCTGGTCGCCAGACGGAGAAACGATTGCCTTTTCATCGGATCGCACCGGCGCGCCGCAGATTTATCTTATCGATGCTGACGGTAAAAATATGCGGCGATTGACTTTTACCGGCAGTTATAATGATTCGCCGAACTGGTCGCCCAAAGGAGATAAAATCACCTTTGTCAGTCGCGAAGGAGATTTTTCAATCTGCGCAGTTGATACCAGCGGCCGTAATTTTCAGATTTTGGCAACCTATGGCAATAATGAGAACCCGCATTACTCGCCGGACGGCAACCATATAATATTCTCATCAACCCGACTTGGACCATCCGAAATTTACACGATGGACCTGTTTGGCAACAGCCAGAGAAGATTAACGGTCAGAGGCGGGATGTCAAATCCGGCCTGGGCACCGTTTGAGTGATAATTAGGAGGCAAAAGTTAGACAGCAAATAAATTATCGGTTTATAGTTTTAACTTGACGATATGTATAAAATTCTTTAGAATAGGCAAAATGTAGGAAAATAGAATTTAATAATTTGTACAAGGAGGAAGAAATGAAAAAACTTTTGATTCTAATGCTTTTGGCATTGTTAACAATGATGTTTGTTGGCTGTGGCAAAAAACCGCCGCCGCCGGTTGAAGAGCCGATTGTTGTTGTCGAACCAGAGCCAGAACCAGAACCCGAACCAGTACCTGAACCGGAACCAGAGCCGGTTATTATCAAGGCCGCAGATTTTATGGTCGTCTATTTCGATTTAGATAAATACAATCTGGTCGATGCGGCCAAGACGGCTCTTGAAAACAACGCCAAAGTACTCAAGAAGAATCCTTCAGTGATGGTTAAAATTGAAGGTCACTGCGATGAACGCGGAACCGTTGAGTATAACCTGTCACTCGGTGAGAAACGCGCCAAAGCTGCCAAAGATTACTTGATTGATCTTGGAATCGCGGCAAAGCGGATAGACATCGTAAGCTATGGGAAAGAACGTCCGGTCAATAACGGGCACAATGAAGCAGCCTGGTCCAAAAACCGTCGGGCAGCCTTTATTGTAACTTCGCAGTAATCGTAGATTGATACTATGACTGGTTATAAAAACAAAACAGCCGCCCTTATTTTAATGGCGGCTGTTCTAATGTTAGTCGGCTGTGCGATGAAACGTGATGTGATGCGGGTCGAAGAGCGGGTAATGGAAATCCGCTCGGAACAACGTGACACCCAGCGATTTATTGATCGCCTTGATTCGTTGATGACCAGCAGTTCCGATGAATCTGTAAAACTGCGTGCGGAACTTAGAAGCACTATCAGCAGTCTTCTTGAAGAATTGCAGAAGGTGCAGGCTGCCGTCAATGACCTGCAGGACAAGGTCGGTTATATGGCAACCTCCGATCAAAAACAGGTAATTGTGATGCCGCCAACAACGAAGATTGATTCTGCTAATATCGAGCTAGCTCCTCCCGGTGTTGATTGTCAGGAACTGTACGATGAATCGTTTATCGGAATCAGACGCGGTCAATATGAAGATGCCATCAAAGGATTCACCGATTATTTGCAGTACTGCGGCACCAAAGATCTGGCCGATAATGCCCGTTTCTGGATCGGCGAGGCATACTATTCGATGGAAAAATATCCGGAAGCTATTCGCGAGTTCCGTCAGTTGGAAATCGATTTTTCGACATCTGAAAAACGTCCCGGCGCATTATACAAAATGGCTCGTTCCTATGAAGAGTTAAATGAAATAAATGATGCCAAAGCGACCTTTCAGAAACTGGTCGAAAATTATCCGGGAACACTCGAAAGTGAGCAGGCCAAAGAGAAGTTAAAAGAATTAAAATAGGCCAACCGCCATGCCGATCACGAGACCGGAAATACAAATCAGAACCCCGGCCGGAGATTTACCTTCCGGTCGGGGTTTTTATCAACTTGAAGAAGAATCATTATATCTTCCGATTGAATATCATGACCAGAAACGGTTTTACTCCTATCTCGATTCTGAAACGGTCTCACTACATCTTGATCGTGCCGGACGGCTGATTTTTATTGAGGTTGATCTTCCGCGGCGCCGCTGGGATATTAAAGAAAATTTTGTTCCCCCTGAAATCATCAAACCGGGCGAAGCAAGATTTCTTGATTTTAGAAAAACGATGGCCAAACCCAAAGCTTTCTGTGATAGCAATCGCGAAAATCTTCTAATTCTTTTTGATAAGCAACCGGCCGAGCATAATATCTCTCTGGCCAGGAATATAATCGCTCAGATCACATCTGACGGTTTCCTGACTGCTATCTGGGCATCTGATTTCACCGATGATATGGCTGGCCGTGAGATCGCCTCATGGCGCCGCTCGATTCATAAGTCCCGACTCCCTATCCCCCAAAACGATCAGATTCCAAATGTGATTCAAATGTGATATTAAATATCTGTTTCCTGTCGTTTATTAAAGCGAAGGAGACAATTTTGCCGCTTTATTTATACATAGATGTTGACGCTTTTTTCGCCTCGGTCGAACAGGCAATAAACTCTGCTTTGGTCGGTCGACCGGTGATGGTTGGTGGTCTCAAGCATGAGCGTGGTGTGGTCGCCTGCCCCAGCTATGAAGCCCGGGCACTGGGAGTCAGAACCGGAACCTCGCTTCATAAAGCGGCCCAATTGATTCCGAATGGTGTTTTTCTTAAAGGCGATTTTAATCGTTATCAGTATTATTCCGAACGGCTGTATGATATTCTCTACAATTACTCTCCCGCACTTGATAAAATCTCGCAGGATGAAGCCTGCCTCGAAATCGGCGGAATTCTGCATCATCATGATGAAGCCGAATCACTGGGACAAAAACTACAGCAGGAAGTCTTGGAAAAATTATCGCTGTCAACATCAATCGGAATCGCACCCGGAAAAGTCGCCGCCAAGATCGCTTCCGATTTTAATAAGCCGCTGGGATTAACAATCCTCACTCCTAAAAATATAAAACCGTTTTTCAAAAATCTTCCAATCCGAAAAATCC
>JAQBFG010000114.1:0-9136 GCA_032123495.1 Candidatus Zixiibacteriota bacterium
ATAGCGATTATTACCGGAGTTTCTGCATATTCCATCCTGAAAGATAAAGTGATTGGATATTTGAAAGATGAAATGGGGTTTAATATAGATATATGTCGGGTTGAAAATAAATTTTGGGGTCCGAAGGTTACTGTCAGCGGGCTGCTTACCGGAGGCGATATTTTATCCTGTCTGAAGCAGATAAATAATAAGTATGACCTTGTTCTCTTGCCGCCAAACTGCTTGAATGGCGATGATCTTTTTCTTGATGATATCTCTTTAAGTGAATTGGAGAGCAAGGCAGGGATACCGATTAAAATCGGGTCATATAGTATGGTTGATACAATAAGGGAGTCTATAAATTGAATATTCCTCTGGTAGCTATAATCGGTCGTCCCAATGTTGGGAAATCGTCTCTGTTTAATCGTTTTTTGCAGAGAAAGTTGGCGATTGTTGATGATACCCCCGGAGTCACACGTGACCGTAATTATGGTCTGTGCGATTGGGCCGGTCGTGAGTTCTATCTGGTTGATACCGGCGGTATGATTCCCAATTCCAAAGGTGCCATTGAAAAAATGATTCTGGCTCAAGCCGAGATAGCGATTGCCGATTCGGACCTGACTGTTTTGGTTGTTGATAATCAAACCGGTCCCGACAGCACCGAACAGAAAATCGCCAAACAATTGCTTAAGGCGGGGAAGAACATTATCGTTCTGGCCAATAAAATCGATGATACAATAAGCGAACACGAGCGCTTTCAATTTTCACGGCTTGGGCTGGGTGATCCTCTGGCCGTTTCTGCAACAGCTGGACTTGGTATCGGTGAAGCGCTTGACGAAATTGTCGAACATTTACCGCCAATAGGAAGTATGGAGCAGGAATCTGACGCCATCCGGATAGCAGTTATTGGCCGCCCGAATGTCGGCAAGTCATCGTTTATCAATAAACTGATCGGTGAAGAGAGAGTGATTGTGTCTCCAATTCCGGGAACAACTCGTGATGCGGTCGATACCCCTTTTGAATTTGAGGGCCGTAAGTACATTCTGGTTGATACCGCTGGTTTAAGAAAAAAGGCTAAAGTAAAAGATGCTATTGAATATTATACTACTTTGCGAACACTGCGGGCTATAGAAAACTGCGATATTGCGTTGATCCTGGTCGATGCCTCCGAAGGCTTGAGTGTTCAGGATTTGAAAGTGATCGAGGATGCCGCCAATGTTCGACGTGGAATGGTTATGGCTGTTAACAAGTGGGACCTGGTCGAAAAAGATACCCATACGGCTGATATATTTACATCGCAAATAAAAGATTACGCACGAACTCTTTCATATATTCCAAATATATATATCTCCTGCCTGACCGGTCAGCGTGTTGTCAAAGTATTACCGCAGATCGATAAGGTCTATAACAACTGGACCCAGGAAATACCAACTTCCGAACTTAACAACTTTCTTGAAGATATCGTCGAAAAAAGTCAACCGGCAGCTGTCAAGGGAAAACATATGAAGCTTTACTATGTTACCCAGACGGGAGTTAAGCCTCCCACCTTTCTATTTTTCTGTAACTATCCGCAATTGCTTCAGAAAAGTTATATCCGCTATATTGAAAATCAGTTGCGAGACAAATACGATTTTGATGGTGTTCCGATCAGGATTAGATTCAAAAAACGGTAATAATCTGATAACTCGGGCTTTTTTACCTAAACTCCCCAATTATAATAAATATTAAATTATTGTTTTTCTTTAATAACTTATCTGTCAAGGAATTAACGGTTTTGCCGAAAATTCTTATATGGAAGCTATTAACTCATCTGAAGATAGAATTTTTGAGCTAGAATCAAAGCTTGAGAAAAGCCGCCTGAAAGTCCATGATTTGGCGACTATGGGGACGCTGATTGCCTCAATTCTTGATATTGATACAATCCTATCGGTTGTAATGGAGATGTCGATTCGAATGGTTGACGGTGAGGTCGGACTTATTCAACTGTATGAAAATGATGATTTATGTTCCAAAATCAGTTGGGGTGTTGATGATACACTTGTAAAAAGTATTATCTACAAGGATGATCTTGATATTTCCAGCTATTGTTTTAAAAATCAAGAATCAGTTGTATTTAATGGTTTTGATAAGGAGCTTCCCCTGGCACTTAATATCAACAGTGTCATAGCAGTTCCGATAAAATCCCGCGCACGATGTCACGGAGTGGTCGTAATAATTAACAATACTTCCGGCGAAGATTTTACCGAACTGGAGAAATTTAATCTGGAGATGCTGGTCAATTTCGCTGCGGTTGCTATTGATAATTCCATACTTTTAAAAGAATCGCTGGCTAAATTAAAAATGGAACAGGAGCTATCAATTGCACGGCAGGTGCAAAATGCGATCCTTCCGGAGGGTGAGATAGCGATAGAGAATATCGAATTCGGGATGATTTACGAACCGGCCAAAGAGGTTGGCGGCGATTTTTATGATATTCATAAAATTAGTGAAAAAGAATTTTTGGTGATAATCGGCGATGTCTCCAATAAGGGTGTCCCTGCCGGATTGGTGATGGCTGCTTCGGCGGCAATTATTAAAGCCGAATTACGGAATAATCCGGCTATTGCGCTGTCGGATCTGATGAGTCACCTGAATAATCTATTGTGTGATGGTATCATTAAAAGTCACGATATGTTTGTTACCCTGTTTATCGCCCGATTTGATCTGTTATCAGCAAAAGTTTCTTACTGTAATGCCGGTCATGTGCCGCCGCTGTACTGGACAACCGCTAAAAACGAGGTAGTTGAGCTTCGTTCGGGTGGTACTTTTGTTGGACAATTTCCTGATATACCATACAAAGAGGGTGAACTGCCAATCAGCCGCGGAGATCGTTTGTTTGCTTTTACCGATGGTCTTACTGAGGCCGAAGATATAAATGGTAACTTTTTCGGCACGGAGCGGGCACGGAAAATATTTATCTCCAATAAAGAACTTCCGGCCAATCTGTTCTGCGACGATGTTAAAAAATGGGCCGACCGTTTCCGTGAGGGAACCAAGCATGAAACATTTGATGATTTTACTATTTTTGAACTCAAAATTGGTGCCATATAGATAATATGAGTTTTATTCGATTTACATATAGTTCGGTGATCAAATCAGAGCAATATATGTATGATGATGTCAAAGCCTTTCTTGTTGATAAAGGTATCGACAGCAGGCTGATAAACAACATCATGTTATCAGTTTCGGAGGCTTTTACCAACGCCTTATTACACGGTAATCAATCCGACCCAAATAAATCTATTCATATCTCAATCACAACTAATAACAATGAGATAACTGCCGATATATCAGATGAAGGCAGCGGGGATGTGGAACATCTTGGAAGCCAAGAGGAAGCAGATCTCTGGCAGGAAGGTGGCCGCGGAATGATGCTGATGAAGAGAATGTCCCGCGAAGTTAGTTTTAGTAAAAGTATTGAAACCGGTGGAACTCAGGTTACAATAAAGTTTGATCGTAACAAGTACAAACAAGAAATAGAACAAAATATTTTGTAATAAACTGGAGGAGAAAATGGAACTAACTCGTAGAGATGAAGATATGGTTGCTGTTTTAACATTGTCCGGACGCCTCGATCTGGCCAATGGCAACAAACTTAAAGATGAGATCAAGACTATTTTGGACAACGGCAAAACTGCCATCCATCTTTGCATGAAAGATCTTGAATTTGTCAATAGTTCCGGTCTCGGCGCAATGGTTTCGATAATGAAAGAAATCCGTCTCCGTCGCGGACGTTTGACCTTATCTGATATGGCCGATTATGTTCGTGAAGTTTTCGATATTACGCAATTATCACATATCTTTGAAATATTCCCTACCGAAGAAGAAGCTCTTCACTCTTATCAAGCCGCAGGGCAGATATAACAGATATAATAATATAATCGGGAGGGAATCGATATGGAACGGAAAAATATTCTAATTGTTGATGACGAGTTATTAATCAGGGATTTATTGTACGATTTCTTCTCTGAAAAAAACTGGATTGTTTCGGTTTCCGATTCCGGCAGTAAGGCGCTTGAATTGCTAAAAACAAGACGATTTGACTTGGCACTGATCGACCTGAAAATGCCGGAGATCGACGGGATTGCGTTGATAAAATCTATTAAGGCGCGTTATCCGTCTCTGCCGATTGTTATAATTACTGCGTTCCCCAGTTTTGAAACGGCTGTTGAAGCGATCAGACTAAAAATTGATGACTATATTACCAAACCATTTAATATCAATAAACTATTCAAAACGGTTTGTGAAATATTAAGTAAACCAGTAGATCAACCGGATATTATCCCAACCGAGAAATACTAATCCGAACCTATTAGCTTTCTGCCATATTATTTTAGACTGCAAAATTTCTAAAACCAAATCAGGCTTCTCATCTTTCCAAACAGTATATAAAAAGTATAAATATTTTTTTGTTGATTAATATTTACATATAAAATATTATCCAATAACTTTAACAGGGGTGTGCTGTGACCGACGAAGACAGTATTGGGACAATCGAAAAACCGGATGAAGTGGGGCAGTTTACTGAAACTTATTCATCATTCAATAAAATTATTAACAGCCTGCAAAGGCAGTATCTTACTCTGAAGGATACTTATACCGAACAAAGCGAACAATTGCAGTCGGTAAATCAATCTTTGCAGTCAATGGTTGGCGAAAATCGCGCCGTCACTGAGTTCTTAAACAGTATTTTAAATTCGCTCTCATCGGGCGTTGTTGCGGTAAATCGCTCCGGTCTTATAACTCATATAAATCCTGCGGCAAAAAATATTCTAGGGTTGTCCGACGGTCGCCGTCAGTATTATGGCCTGCCATGTGAAGATATTATAAAACCGGTTAAAAAATCCGAATATTCTGCTGCCAAGACTGTAAAAAGTGGGCAGACCTTTGATAATGTCGAAAAGAAAATTGAGACATTTCAGGGAAATATTTTAACCCTTTCAGTATCAACCTCGGTTCTTCAAAATGATTCTGGTGTGATTGTCGGAGCAGTTGAGCTTTTTTATGATATCTCCAAATTAAAAAAAATGGAAGAACAACTTACGCAAATGAAAACGCTGGCTTCTTTGGGTGAGATGGCGGCGTCAATCGCACATGAAATTCGTAATCCGCTGGTTGGAATTAGCGGTTTTGCATCTCTTTTGGCACGTGATCTGGGAGATAACGATCAACTAAAAGATATGGCTAAGAAAATTGTAAATGGTGTCAACAGTATTAATAAAACAATTCAAACCCTTCTTGAGTTCGCGCGGAATCAGAAAGTTCATAAAGCAACAGTTGATTTGACATCTTATCTTGGAATTGTTCTTGAAAATTTTTACACCGAATATGGTTTGGACGAATCAGAGAATCGTATCTCAAGCGAGCATGCCTCACAAATAAATGTTTCGGTTGATCTTGATCGTCAGCTGTTTCGCCAGGCGTTATATAATTTAATAAAAAATGGTTTAGATGCCGGTGGAGAAAAGGCTCATATAAATATCAGGTGTTACGAAGTACCTGTTTCCCAGGCACAAAAGAAATATGGATCAATTCTCGAACTTTCGGGGACTGCGACTCTGGCAAAAATCGAAATTGAAGATAACGGGCCGGGAATCCCCCCAAGAGATATAAATAAAATATTTTCGCCATTCTATTCAAAAAAGGAAAACGGCACCGGCCTTGGTTTGGCGATAGCGTGGAAAATTGTAAAGGCGCACGGAGGCGATATCAGCGTTAAATCGACGGTGGGAAAAGGGACCAGGTTTACAATTGTTTTGCCAGCCAGATCTGGAAAACAAATGGAGAATAAAATATGAAAATGAACATACTTGTTGTCGATGATGACCAGCTTGTCAACGATTTTTTGGCCGAAGCATTGTCACGAACCGGACATAATATTGATACCTGTCTTTCAGGCGAAGATGCTTTGGAAGAATTGGCTGATAAGAAATATGATATGCTTGTCTCTGATATTAAAATGAAAGGGATCGATGGCATCACCTTATTAAAAGAAGCCAAAAAAATACAACCGGAAATAGTTGCAGTCATGATGACCGCATATGGAACTGTTGAAAATGCCGTCGATGCCATGAAATTGGGTGCTTATGACTATCTTTTGAAGCCGGTCTCACCCGACGCCATTGAATTGCTTGTCGCCAGAACGTCCGAATTGATAGCGCTCAAAAAAGAGAATAAGCAGTTGCGGGCCGATATGGCCAGTCGTTATCAGAATATTGTTGGTAAATCGGATAAGATGAAAAAGATTTTTGAACTTATCGAATCGATGGCCGATGCCCGTTCAACCGTTATGATCACTGGCGAATCAGGAACAGGTAAGGAACTGGTCGCGCGAGCGGTTCATTACGCTTCATCGCGACAGGATAAACCGTTTATAAAATTGAATTGTGCCGCACTGCCGGAAAATCTTGTTGAATCTGAACTTTTTGGATATGAGAAAGGCGCTTTCACTGGAGCGGTCAGACAACATAAAGGAAGATTTGAGCTGGCCGACACCGGCACCCTTCTGCTTGATGAGATATCTGAAATCCCTCCGGGACTTCAGGCAAAGCTTTTGAGGGTTCTACAGGAAAAAGAATTTGAGAGAATCGGTTCCGGAACAACGATTAAAGTTGATGTCAGAATAATCGCCACCTCTAACCAGAACCTTAAAGAGGCGATCAGTAAGAAAAAATTTCGCGAGGACCTGTTTTATAGACTGAATGTGATACCGATTGGTATTATTCCGCTACGCGAGCGTTTGGAAGATATCCCGCTTTTGACCAGCCACTTTATTGAAAAATATAATGAAGAAAATAATAAAGAGGTCAAATCGGTCGATGACGCAGTTTTCAGGCTGTTTATGAAATATCATTGGCCAGGCAATGTCCGTGAGCTTGAAAACTATATCGAGCGGGCGGTAGTGACGTCGCCGAATAATCATCTTGTTCGGGGAGATTTTCCGCCCGAGTTGGCGCTGGGAAAACTGGGCGATCAGATAAATAGTGTCGATTCAGGCATAACTTTGGCTGAGGGTGAAAAATACCTTATTTTGAAAACACTTGAAAAGTGTAATGGTAATAAAACCAGAGCGGCCGAACTGCTTGATATTACGCCAAGGACAATACGTAATAAATTATCTGAGTATGAAATAACCAATTCGGATTAAAATATTTGCCTCAAAATCTGCTTTTTGAGGCTAGAAACTGTTTCTGCACTTCATAATTCACCACAATTGCCGATATTTTATATGATTGGGCGAAATGCCTATTCAAGGAAGATTAACAAAATTTCGCTTTTGGGCGATAGGGATATTATGGATTTTGCTACAGTTGGCGGCCTGATAATTGGCATAGGTGCAGTGATTGTCTCTTTCCTTATGGAAGGTGGTCATATGGGTGCGATATTGCAGGCACCTGCTATGATTATTGTCATCGCTGGTACCATTGGCGCCAGTTTTATCACCACTTCAGTAAAAACAATTCTTCGGATCCCCAGCTACCTCAAGCTGGCGATGTTCGGTGGTAAAAACAATTCGCTTAATATTATTTCAATGATTGTTAAAATGTCGGAAAAGGCGCGTATGGAAGGAATCCTGGGACTTGAAAATGATATGAAATATGTCCGGGACCCATTCTTCAAAAAGGCGATTCAACTTGTCATAGACGGTACCGAGATCACAGTCCTCAGATCGATCCTGGAAACCGAAATAGCTTATGTTGAAGATCGTCACAAAAAAGGAATTGCACTATTTCAGAAGCTGGGTGGTTTTTCACCGACACTTGGTATTATCGGAACAGTCCTGGGATTAATACACACGTTGGGCAATGTTACCGAACCGGATCGAATGGCAACTGCTATTGCCGGAGCCTTTATTGCGACTCTCTGGGGCGTGGCGCTGGCGAATCTGGTTTATCTTCCATTAAGCGATAAACTCAGGTTACGCCACGAAGAAGAGTTGGCCAGTCTTGATTTAATTATGGAAGGTGTTATTTCAATCCAATCAGGCGATAATCCGCGAATTGTTAATACCAAACTGATGTCATTTGTTTCGCCTGAGTTGCGCAGGGATACGATTTAAAATGCCTCGCCGCAGAAAATATGATGACCACGAGAATCTGGAGCGGTGGCTTTTAACCTATGCCGATCTTATCACATTGCTGCTTGCGTTTTTTATCGTTATGTATTCAATGTCTCAGGTTGATTCCAAAAAATTCGGAAAGATGTCTGATGCGTTATCCGGTGTTCTCAAAGGCGGGGCCGTTATTATAAAACAAGGCACAAACATTGGTATTATGCCGGGTGGAGGTGTTTTAAAAACAGCGGTATTAAAATCTATCGGCGAATCGATTGAGAACGATTTTATGGGAATGGGCAATGAGAAACTGGTCAGCACCGAAGTTTCCGAACGTGGGTTGGTTATTCATATTATGGAATCGGCTTTGTTTCAGGTCGGTTCGGCAGATTTATCCGAAAAAGCAATTGAGACTCTCAGGGTTGTGGCCGAACACTTGAAACCGCTTCCAAATCATATCCGAGATCGCTGCAAGCGTGCGGGTATTCCGGATGAGATCATCTATCGTCCGAACTGGAAGATCGCCATTGAGCAGGTAAAGCGTGTTATGGCCCAGGGATTGCGGTTTGATTATGTCACGTATGATGAAGAGTTTGGCAAGGTTCCGGAATTCCTCTTTGATCTGGACGGCATGGGCCAAAAAGCGATCGGAGAAGTTCCCGCGAACTTTAGAGTCTGGGCCAAAAAACCCGCCTGCAAGTCGAATCGGGCCGAACATGCCTCCCATCGAGTTGACAAAATCGCTTCTCACAGCCCGACCTTTTACGGTCAATCCGGGCGAAAGATGGTTATCAAGGACACGACCCGGGGTAAGTGCATATGGCAGGTAAAAGCAGCACAAGTATATCTGGTAGAGCACAAAGACGGCAAAGCGTATTGTCCGGTTCCTACCGACCGCACCTATTGGCTGATCGTCGCCCATCACCAACAAACCGGTGAAATCAAGTATTTTGTCAGCAACGCTCCGGCCAAAGAAAAACTGGAGACCTTGATGGAAATTGCTTTTTCGCGCTGGCATGTGGAGAAGTGGTTTGAGCGCGCCAAGCAGGAATGCGGATTTGGCGC
>JAQBFG010000115.1:0-5237 GCA_032123495.1 Candidatus Zixiibacteriota bacterium
GCTAAAAACCGAGGTTTACATTCATAATTATCCATTCTGCTGGCGATGTGATTCACCACTGATATATATCTCGCGCGACTGCTGGTATATCAAAACGACCCAGTTTAAAGAACAGTTGATAAAAAACAACAACGCTACCAATTGGTATCCCGATGAAATCAGAGTCGGCCGGATGCTTAATTGGCTGGAAAACAATGTTGATTGGGCGCTCTCACGGGAACGTTTCTGGGGTACGCCGCTGCCGATCTGGATTTGTGATAAAGATTCCTGCGGACACAAAACAGCGGTCGGCTCAATTGAGCAACTCAGAAAAGAAGGTATCGATGTTCCTGCCGAGCTTGAGTTACATAAACCGAATATCGATTATATTAAACTGAATTGCGAAAAATGCGGTGGAAGTATGACCCGTGTCACCGAAGTGATCGATACCTGGTTTGATTCCGGTGCGATGCCATACGCTCAGTGGCATTATCCGTTCGAAAACAAAGAGATGTTTGATATAAAATATCCAGCCGATTTTATTTCCGAAGCGGTCGATCAAACGCGCGGCTGGTTTTATTCGTTGTTGGCAATCTCAACCATGCTATTTGACAAACCGGCTTTTAAAAATGTTATCGTAATGGACATGATTCTTGATATCAATGGCAAAAAAATGTCAAAACACAAGGGGAACGTAAATGATCCTTTTGTCATTTTTAAAAAATACGGAGCCGACCCTCTGCGTTGGTACTTGATTAACAACTCCAATCCATGGTTGCCGACCAAATTTGATGAAGAACAATTAATTGAGGTTATCAGGAAATTCTTTGACACCCTGAAAAATTCTTATGGATTTTTTGCACTTTATGCCAATATCGATAATATCGCGGAACGGGCATTAAAGGATAAAAAATCGATTGCAGATTTTCTGGGGAACATGGCTGGCGAACCGGACCTAACTGATCGCTGGATAATTTCCCGTTTTAATACTTTGGTCAAAAAAATGACCGACCGTCTCGAAAATTATGATTTAACCCCGCCAACCAGAATTATCACCGATTTCGTAATTGACGATCTGTCTAACTGGTATATCCGTCTTAACCGCAGACGCTTCTGGGCTCCGGGAGATGATCCATCGAAGATGCGGGCATATTTAACACTCTACTCAATCCTGCATGGCACTTTCAGCCTGATAGCTCCTTACTGCCCATTCACTTCGGAGTTTTTCTGGAATGAACTGACCAAAGTCGAAAAAGATAACGGACGCCCCGCTTCGGTTCATATGACCAAATACCCGGTTTGCGATGAAAAGCTTATATTATCTGAGATCGAAGACTCAATGGCGCTGGCGCAAAAAATCGTTTCAACCGGTCGTGCCGCCCGTAATCGCAAAAACCTCAAGGTCCGGCAACCGCTGGCCGGGGTAATAATTAACATTCCGGGACAAAAACAGTTTGAAAAAATCGGCCCGGTTTTGCAGATAATCAAAGATGAGCTTAATGTCAAAGCGGTTGAGGAGCTTAAAGATGTTTCTCTAGTAGTCAGCTATCAGGCAAAACTGAATTTTGCCTCGGCTGGCTCAAAGCTGGGTAAAAATGCCAAAGAAACCGCCGCCAGAATAACCAAACTTAGTCAGGATGATCTTAAACAGTTTATTTCATCAGGCGTGTTGAAATTGAATATCGGCGGGACCGATATCGAATTGGCAACCGACGATTTAATCGTTGAAAAAATTGAAAAAGATGGATTTGCGGTTGATATTGCTGATGGAATAACTGTTGCATTAAAAACCGAAATTAGCGATAATTTGCGTGATGAGGGGTTTGCCAGAGAGATTGTCAATAAAGTGCAGAATATGAGGAAATCGACTGGATTTGAAGTAACTGATCGGATTGAGATTTTAGTCGATACGGTTGATCCGTTAAAATCGGCTCTTGATAAGTACAGCGCTACTATTTGCAGTGAAACTCTGGCCGATAAAATGGAGTTGATTAATCCGCTCCCAGATGGAACCGAAGGAAAAGATTGGAATATAAACGGTGTTAAAGCAAATATCGCCGTTATAAAAAAATAGATAGGAGCACAAATGAAAAAAGAAGATTTAAAAAAGTATGAAAAGCTCCTCCTGAAAAAACGTGAGGAGATGGTACTGCAGCTTCAGGAACGTAAGACACAGATAGATTCCACTATCAAAGAGGCAACCGGGGATATTTCCGGTTATTCATACCATATGGCTGACCAGGGCACAGATGCCATGGAACGGGAGAAAGCATTTATGCTTGCCTCCAAATCGGGACGTCTACTTTACCATATTGATGAGGCGCTGCGCAGGCTCCGTAAAGGAGAATATGGTGACTGTCACACCTGCGGCAAAGCAATTGGCAAACCACGATTAGAAGCAGTACCTCATGCCCGTTACTGCATCGAGTGTAAAGAAAAAGAAGAGAATGCCAAAAAAAGTCTGCGCTGATATTAAAAAGCTGATTGTTCCCTCACTGATTCTGATTGTTGTTGCTCTTGCCGATCAGCTGACCAAGATATGGGCAGTGGCCGAACTGATCGAGGGTGAAACATATCAGGTTATCGGCAGTTTTTTCCAATTTAAGTTGATTTACAATGAAGGCGGAGCTATGGGCACCAATTTTGGCGGCCCTGCATTTTATCTGATTTCGGCAATCGCTATCTTGATATTGGTCTTTTACTTTATATATGCCAATCGTTCACAAAAATTTATTGCTAACTCAATGGCCCTGATTGCCGGAGGAGCGGTCGGTAATATAATTGATCGGGTCCAATCTGGCCGCGTGGTCGATTTTCTCGATTTTGATTTTTTCGATTTTAACATGTTCGGGAGAATAATCGAGCGCTGGTGGACCTTTAATATTGCCGATGCTGCTATTACCGTCGGAATAATTATTCTGATGGTTTACATTCTGTTTTTCTCAAAACAGTTGCAGGCGAACCAACCTGTTTCTATCGAAGAATAAAAATATTCAAATTATTTTACCCAATATTTTTTCCCCGCTACCTTGACATCATTAATCGGAACAATATATTAGCCTTCTTGTTGTATGAGAGAGAAAATGTAAAAAAATAGAAGGTTTAAAAAATGAGTCAAATAAATAAAGATAAAGTATATGAGGTTCTCGGTCAGATCAACGATCCGGAACTACGCAAACCGCTGACCGAACTTGACATGATTAAATATGTTGAGATCGACGGCGGCACGGTCAAAGTCGGTGTCTCACTGACGATAGCAGGTTGTCCCCTGAAGAAAAAAATTACCGAAGATATCACAACAAAAGTTGGTGAACTCGATGGTGTCGAAAAAGTTGAAGTAGATCTTGGGGTCATGAGCGATGAACAACGTAAAAACCTGACCAAAAAATTGTATGGTGACCGTAAGGGCCAGCCAAAGGGTGATACGCCCGAAGCGGTTGCCGGTGATTTCGCCAAGCGGGTTATTGCCGTAGCATCAGGTAAAGGCGGAGTTGGTAAATCAACTGTAACAGCCAACCTGGCGGCAGCGCTGAGTTCACTCGATTACAAAGTCGGTGTGCTCGATGCCGATGTATACGGGTTTTCGATACCACGAATTCTTGGTGTAAGTGGTAATCCGACCACAATCGACAATCATATTGTTCCGCTAAGACGTGAAAATATTCAGGTGATCTCGATGGGATTCTTTCTTGATGAAAGCCAGCCTGTTATCTGGCGCGGACCGATGTTGCATAAGGCGATCAACCAGTTTATCAATGATACCCTCTGGGATAAACTCGATTTTCTTTTGATCGATCTTCCACCCGGAACTGGCGACATATCGATCACTATTAGTCAGGCGCTGCCAAAAGCAGAGCTTTTAGTTATCACTACCCCGCAACCGGTTGCCTCCCATACCGCCGGACGGGTTGCCAAAATGGCAGAGAAAACGAAACTGTCGGTGCTTGGTGTTATCGAAAACATGTCGTACTATGAAAGCAATGGCAAAAGAGATTATATCTTCGGCAAGGATGGCGGCAAGGAACTGGCCAAAAATCTTAAGGTACCATTTATCGGTGAAATACCGATTAAAACCGAGATTCGCGAAGCGGCTGATAACGGGACACCGATTGCACTATCAGATAATACTGAGCTAGCAGATTATTATTTGAATATCGCCCGTACTATAGCCAATGTGAAAAAGTAAGTTGTACTTATTGCCCCGATATACTTTACAACTTTCTAAAAATTATTTTATGATTACTGCAGACTTCAATAGTACAATAACAAAAAATAGTTGCTCTTATAATCGCCATGATGATAACGAGTTCCAAATATGTTAAATATTAAAGGTTCGGCGCTTGACCCGAGGCTATTTTATCTGCTTTATAGGCTTGTCAGTAGAAACATGCTTTACGGCATGTTGATAAAATGTTAATAACTTAGCGCCGGGGGATGCTTAGCGTGGTGGAACCGTCTTACAGCTATCCGTTTGTGTCAATATATCTATTTTAATATTGTTGATAACTTGTTTGCAAATTTCACACCACAATAATAGTAAATTTTCAGCATCATATTCATTGGAAGAATTACCCGAACTGATTTTTAGCAACCGGGGAGAAAATGACCGCCATAAACAGTATTAATAGTAACCAATTGTGGGATGACTGTCTGAAATACATAGCCTTAAGAATAAAAAAACATTCTTATAATACATGGTTCAGACATACCAAAGCCGGGGAAAAGCTCAAGGGCGACAACGGAAATCCCGGCTCGTTTGTAATTAAGGTTCCCAACCAGTTTGTCGCCGATTGGCTCAAGGGACATTATTCCGATTTAATAGCGGAAGCTATCAGCGAAGTCAATAACAATGGAATGGAATATTCCTTTGAAATTTACAGCTGCGATGAAATTCCACAAACCGAGATGGAACTTACCATTCCGATACCGCAATCGAGATCCCTGACCAAACAGCCTCAAGTGCCAATGGCAAATTCGCTTAACAAGAGATATAACTTTGACAATCTGGTAGTCGGTGATTTTAACCAGTTTGCTCATGCCGCCGCGGTAGCTGTTTCGGGCGACCCGGGCACCACTAATTATAATCCACTTTTTATCTATGGCGGCACCGGACTTGGTAAAACTCATCTGGCTCAGGCGATTGGGCATCAGGTTTTGAAAAATAATCAGAATAAAAAAATTATTTATGCTTCGTCTGAAAAATTTACTTCTGATTTTATTAATTCGATTTCAACCGGAACGATATCAAGTTTTTCATC
>JAQBFG010000116.1:0-2618 GCA_032123495.1 Candidatus Zixiibacteriota bacterium
GGCGAGCAGGCCGAAATAACCGCTGGCACTGCCGATCAAACAGAGGATCTTACTGCCCGTAGAGTTGATGTTTCAATTAGCGGCAACGCCGTGGCCAGATTGGGAGATAGACAGCAAGGCTCTTAGAGAAGATTAGCAAAATTACTCTATATTTTATAGAAAGCAAAAGTAGTATTTGGATATAAATGCCTTGACTTTATATAGTATGGGAATTATAATTTTTAATTATAGAATAATGCCAATCAACTTATTGTCGTTGAGAGGATTATTGTTATCGTCATTTTAAAAAACGCTGGAGTGGATTGAAACTATATGGACATAGCCAATTATTCATCCGATTCTCGCGCCGTTATTAAAAACGCCAAAGAAGTTGCCGCTCAGTTACGCCATGTCGAAATTGAGGTTGAGCATCTTCTGATTGCGACTATCAGGCACGAGGGGTCCGAAGTTGAGTCAATTCTAAACCAACTTGGGAAAAGTGTCGGCTTTATTGAATCGGCTGCCGACGGGTATCTAAAGGATCAAACCAAAAAATCAACGGTCACCAACCCGACTATTTCACCCGGGGTTCAGGAAGCCCTGATGCAGGCGGTTGAGGAAAAAGGCAAACTTATGGATGCTTTGGTCGAACCGGAGCATATCTTTATTGCCATTTTTGATCCCAAATCAAAGCTTTCCGGTTTTGTTCGGGAAAAAACCGAGCTGACCAAGGAAGATATTTATCGAGCGATCGCCGATAGCAAATCAGTGGCTGAAATTACCACCGGGACAGCCTCGGCCGAAGGTGGACCAGCCGCAGATGGCGAAAAGAAGATTTCCGGAACGCTTCGTTATTGTGTCGATTTGACTAATAAGGCAGCAGCCGGTGAATTTGATCCGGTTATAGGAAGAAGCAAAGAGGTTCAGCAGGCGATCCAGATTCTACTTCGCCGACGTAAAAACAGTCCTGTTCTGGTTGGCGGTGCCGGTGTTGGCAAAACCGCTATTGTTGAAGGTTTTTGTCAGTCTATAATTGATGGTGCCGTTCCCAAGGCCCTTCAAGATGTCAAGGTGATGGAAGTTGATATGGGAGCTCTTGTTGCCGGAGCAAAATATAAAGGTGAATTCGAAGAACGGTTTAAAACTCTTGTGAGCGAAGTCGTTAAATCGGGCGGCAAAATTGTTCTTTTTATCGATGAAATTCATAACATAACAACTTCAGGTGGATCGGGCGGAACCGATGCGGCCAATCTTATCAAGCCGGCGCTGGCGAGAGGCCAGTTGCGGCTTATTGGTGCCACCACCGATGAGGAATACACCAAGTGTCTCGAAAAAGATAAAGCGCTTGACCGACGGTTTGAAAAAGTCAGGGTCGAGCAGCCAAATTATGACGATTCCGTCCGCATTTTACAGGGTGTTGCCAGTAAATATGAAGAACATCATAATATTAAATATGATCCTGAGGCACTTTGCAGTTCGGTCAAATTTGCTCAGCGATATCTGAGCGAGCGGAACCTGCCTGATATTGCTCTTGATATTATTGATGAGGCGGCATCCGAATTTGACGTCAAAAAGGAAATGGCCAGCCAGAGAATCCCGGTTATGTTTGACCAGATAACCGAGATTACGGAACTTCTTAAGAAGTGTGATGGTAAAACTCCCGAAAACTGTGGCGAAGATTACGACAAACTAACCACTGTTTACGATAAATTCTCACGAAGTCTCGACATGCTTGATGACCATTGGGGTTATCGCCTTCAAGTAAAATCGGGAGGGAATGAATAATGGCAGATAAAGCAAGAAAAATAGAAGCTATAAAAGCTGAGTTCGATATCAAGGTAAATCAGCTAAAATCATTGCAGGCTACAGTTGAGTCACTTGTAGATACAATCGATGATGCTGATATCGCCGCGGTTGTGGCCCGCCGCACCGGTATCCCGGTCACCAAAATGATGACCGCCGAAAAAGATAAGCTGGTCAATATGGAGGCTTTTCTTGCAAAGAAGATCATTGGCCAGAAGGAAGCTATCAAAGTTATCGCCAATGCAATTAGAAAATCACGCGCCGGGCTGAAGATGAAAAACCGCCCCGTCGGTTCATTCCTCTTTCTGGGCCCAACCGGTACTGGCAAGACTTATCTGCCAAAACTACTGGCAGAATTCCTATTCGATGACAAAAATGCGATGGTGCGACTTGATATGTCAGAATATATGGAATCGCACTCAGTAGCCAAGATGATGGGTGCCCCTCCCGGATATGTCGGATATGAGGCAGGTGGTATCCTAACAGAAGCGGTGCGGAAAAAACCGTTTTCTATTGTTCTTTTGGATGAGGTCGAAAAGGCGCATCCCGATGTTTTTAATGTCCTACTACAACTGCTCGACGATGGCCGCTTGACCGATGGGCAGGGACGGACGGTCGATTTTTCAAACACATTGGTGGTTCTGACCAGTAACTATGCGGCCGAAAAGATTCTTGAGGCCGACCGCGAAGGACGCGAAGTTAATATGGATGAGGTTCGTGGTTTTCTGTTCACTAAGTTCCGCCCTGAATTTTTGAATCGTCTAAATGATATTGTAATTTACCACACTTTTACTCAGGAGGAAGTGGAAAAAATAACGGCGCTGGAGTTTAATGGC
>JAQBFG010000117.1:0-4911 GCA_032123495.1 Candidatus Zixiibacteriota bacterium
GGTATCAGGGAAGGGTTCGCAATTGTTTCAGTTGCCTGGGTGGCACTTGGATTTTTGGGCGCGATACCGTTTTTTGTGTATTTTTTGTCAACTTCTGGCGATTATTCACTGGCCAATATTATTCTGACTTTCACTGATGCCTATTTTGAATCAAGCAGCGGCTTTACCACCACCGGATCGAGCATTTTGAGTAACATTGAGGCGCTTCCCAAAGGGCTTCTTTTCTGGCGCAGCCTAACCCACTGGCTGGGTGGTATGGGAATTATCACCTTGGCAATTGCGATTTTTCCGGCGATGGGTGTTTCAGGGTATCATATGTTTAAAGGAGAGGTTCCCGGTCCCACAACTGAAAGGATCCAGCCTCGTTTGGCCGAAACCGCCGCCATCTTATGGGGCGTTTATGCGCTCCTTTCACTGATCGAAGCGGTTTTATTGGTGGGGGGAGGAATGAATTGGTTCGATTCCCTTTGTCATACTTTTGGAACAATGGCAACCGGCGGTTTTTCAACCCTGAACGGTTCGATTGGTCAGTACAACAGCAATTATTTTGATTGGATAATCACCATTTTTATGTTTCTTGCAGGAATGAATTTTTTAATTCATTATCAGGTTATTCGAGGGAATTTTACCGACCTTTTCACAAATAGAGAGTTTCTTTTTTATGCTAAGGCAATCGTTGTTACCATTGTCGTTATTACCGGGATACTTTATTTTGCCGGAATAAAACCGGCTGAACAGGCGCGGGATCATTTCCAATATGAACCGTTGCCGGAAGAACAGTTTGCCGAGCATGTTGCCGATGAGGGCGAAAAAGTATCAACACTATATGGCGCCTTTCGGTATGCATCTTTTCAAACGCTGTCAATAATAACCACTACCGGCTATGGAACGGCCGATTTTGATCTCTGGCCCGATTTTTGCCGATTTGGATTGCTGGTTCTGATGTTCTGGGGTGGATGCGCCGGATCGACTGGCGGCGGAATGAAAATAATAAGAGTCCTGGTGATTTTAAAAGCAGGCTGGCGAGAACTATTGAAAATGATGCGGCCGCATCTGGTTGCTCCCCTGAAAATCGGAGGCACCAGTATGAGTGAGGATAGGGTTGTTAATATCGTCGCGTTCTTTATTATGTTTATGGTGCTGTTTGTAATCGGTTCTCTCTTAATGACACTGTTTATTCCTGATCTGGTGACGTCAATAGCAGCGGTGGCTGCTTCACTGGGCAATATTGGACCGGGATTAGGCGGCATCGGTTCGACACAAAATTATGGCTGGATTCCGGTGCCGGGTAAATGGATTCTGATAATCTTTATGTTGCTGGGACGTTTGGAAATCTTTACAATTCTAATAGCGCTACGCCCGGCAACCTGGAAAAAATAAAATAATATATAGATAGATTAAATGTAATCTGGGAAAAGGAGAAATGAAAATGAAAAGAGTTCTTGTTCTGACAGGTGTAATGCTTCTTTGTCTGACTTCATTTTCCGTCGCAGATATGGTTATCGAAACCAAAACTGAGATGGACATGAGTGGCACCGGTAAAATTGGTATGACGCAGGTTCAATATGTCAAGGGTGATCGTTCATACGATGAGAGCACCACTAAATTGTCCGAAAAAATGGCGGCCATGGCTGGCGGCAAAGAAATGAAAAATATTCAAATTGTCAGGCTCGACAAAGGGATTGGCTGGGCCATCAATCCTGATACAAAAAGTTATACCGAATTCAGTTTTGAGCAGATGAAGGCCCAGATGGCTCAAGCTCATCAACAAAGCAAAGTTGCTTCGCCGATGGGCGAGTACGACTGGAAAATCGATATCTCCAAAGATATCGGAACCGAAAAAATAATGAATTTTGACTGCAAAGGTATCCGGGCGGTTTCGGTTGGAGTGAATAAGAATGATGCCAAAGATACGGTGTTTATTACCAATGAACAATGGTTTGCAGATGAACTGCCCGGCGGCGGTGAATTTATGAATTATACCGATAAAATGGCCGAAGCTGTTGGAAACAAAAAAGGTTTTCTAAATCAGATGAGCATGAATCCGATGCTTGCAAAATTCGGCGACCAGTTTGGTGAAATCGCCAAAGAGTTTGAAGCTTTGGAAGGTATCCCTCTTAAGACAGTTTTGATTGTGGAAGGAACTATCAATCCAATGGCTGAGGCTATGGGTGGCAAGGAGATTGATGAAGAAGCGCGAGCAATGATGGAAAAAATGGGTATTGCGATGCCCGATGCTGCTCCCGAGGGTGGTCATCATAATTTAATTTCGCTGACCAGTACTGTCACAAAAATCGAAGAAAATTCGATTGATGACAGCAAATATGAAATCCCGGAAGGGTACAAAAAACAATAATTTCGAATAAAATAGAAAAAAGGTCAGAGAGAAAATACTCTGACCTTTTTTCTATTTGATGTAATACGTCTTAAGCTCTTGCAGCCTTTTTATTTCCTAAATGCCATTATTTTTGTTATAATAAAACATATCACCGCGATTTTCAGCACAGGCTGATTTGGATGGAAGATTTATCAAAGACGCTTTTTGGGAAAACGATTTATAATCATACTCGCGGTTACCACCATGAGTAGGAAACCAGAGTTTAGGTTTCAATTTTTCAAGAGTGTACTCGGTCCCATCGGCCAGTGCAATTGTATCCTGAACATGACAACCGGTGACATTGACAAAGGCGAAATCCAAATCAGTTATATGTCCGGTTAGGAAATCAATCTCTTGCGTGAAACCTTCTTGCCGTCCCGGTAGCCAGCCGGCATGATCACCGGCAAAATAAATTTCAAGCCCGTCAACTTTGACAAAGAATCCAACACCGCCATCATTTGATTCTATGGTAGTAATCTCCAGATTATCAATCGTTCTATTTTCTCTTGGTGCAAAATACTGATACTCCGGTCCGCTGTAGCCGGAGTCCTGAAACTGTGGCAGATTTTCCGGTTGGAGACCGAATATGTAATTGCAATTATCAATTGCTTTGTCCCATGCAAAAATCGTTGAATCAAAATGGTCGCCATGCTCATGAGTTGCAAAGACATAAACATTTTGATTTTTGATTTCATCAGGGTTGATATGCCCATTGGCCAGAGTCGGTACTGCCGGGTTTAGACCCTGATTCCAGTAATCAAAAATAAGAAGGTTATTGTTGGTTCTAATGGCGAATCCACAGTGTCCCAGATACCAGACATATGCTTCGCCTTCATCCAATTGTTCTTTAAGATGCGGTGACCATCCAAAATTTTCCTCAATCTTTTTAGCTTTGCCGCCTTTTGATGTGAGAAGATCAGCCACATTCTGATGCCCATATTTGCCAGCATAGTACAATGGTGTAAAGCCATTTTTGTCTTTGGCGTTAACCTTTGTTTTTTTGTTAAGCAGCATTTCGGCAACTTCGGCATTTCCTCGGATTGCAGCCAGATGAAGTCCGGTTTGGCCATAGATTGTATCGACCAGATTAGGATCGGCATTATTATCAAGGAGAAGTTTGACTGCATCAGTATGCCCTTGTATGATGGCATTGTCGAGCGGTGAGAATTTATTTTGGTTACATGTATTCACATCGGCTCCTCCATCGATCAGAAGAGTTGCCGCTTCAGTATTTCCTTGATAGGTTGTGTTAAACAATGCTGTTGTGCCATTGTTATTCAAACTATTGACATCGGCGCCGTGACCCAAAAGAATCTTTATAAGTTCGGTATTCTGCCCAAAAATAGCCAGGTGTAGTGGTGTATCGCCATGCTGGTCAGTTGCGTTGACATCGGCTCCCTGTTCGAGAAACAGCTTTGCCAACTCCAGACTATTTCCCTGAACCGCCACTATAAATGGTGATGTTCCATCTTCACTAACGGCATTATAGTCGGCTCCATTATCCAATAAATATTTGACGACTTCAATATGACCTTGCCGGGCGGCATTATGCAAAGGTGTCCATCCATCATGCTCCTTGGCGTTGGCGCTGATGCCGTTACCAATAAGCCATTTTATGGCATCCAGATTACCGGCATGTGCCGCCCAGAATATCGGCATGCTACTGTCAGCCGGGGCAAGTTTACTCAAATCTGCGCCATACGATAACAATAAATCACGAGTTTCATCATTTCCTTTATTGCAGGCCCAGTGAATTGCGGTTCCTCCCCAGGTGCTGTCAGAAATATCGAGACTGGCGCCATTTTCCAATAATATTTTTACTGCTTCACTTTTTCCGCCATAGCAGGCATGCAGCAATGGCGTAAAACCGCTCATTGTAGTTATATCAACTTCAAAACCAGATTCAATAAGAAATCTGGTCATCTCGGTTTGTCCGTTGGAGGCGGCCAAATTAAGGGCATAACTTCCTCTGTTATTAACCGCTTTAAGATCGGCACCTTTTGAGAGAAGATATTGAAAGATCTCCTTATGACCATTTAAGGCCGCCAGTAGTAAGGGAGTGTTCCCTCCATCATCACGGTTTTCAATTAATTGTGGAGTTTCGCTAATCAAGTCAGTGACCTTTTGCAGGTCGCCTGATTCTGCGGCATCATGGATTTCGCCCGCCCAAATATTTGAGAGGCAAATCAATGTGATAATTAACAGATTTATCAACTTTTTCATAGGGCCCTCTTCCAATCTTAGGTTAATACGTTCTATTTCTCTTACACATATTTTTCAACGTATTAGAATTAATTATGTTTAGTTCTTAGACAGATTTTATTCAATAATCATAGCCGATTTATTCTCTTGCTTTGGAATTTTGGAATAGCTATTCTTTACAATCTATGTTTGAACTTGAGTTGAAAAATGTCTCCAAATGGTTTGGGGCGCGAAAGGTATTTGATAATATTTGCCTTGATTTAAAATCAGGGCAATCGTTGGCCATTGCCGGTCCCAATGGTTCCGGTAAAACGACCCTGTTAAGGATTATC
>JAQBFG010000118.1:0-13766 GCA_032123495.1 Candidatus Zixiibacteriota bacterium
AGCCATATGTATATGCATCGCGGCTACCCTGAAAATGAACTAATATTCTACTCGGCCTATCAGGATAAAATAGTCAAAATCGATTTCACCGATGACCTCTCTGTGGATTACAGTATCCGGGATGGTATGGCTTATGCCAGATCGGATGAAAAATCGGTTCTTTTTGACGGTTTTGACGGTCAGTATTACGAATTTGATTTCGAGTTTGATAAGTATGGTCTGGGCGCCCGCTCTGCAGTTTTTTGTGATACGGCCAATGATATCTGGTATGGATATAGCACTCTAACAAAAGATTTCACGACATTGGCGACAGATGAGAATCCATATTATTGCCGTGATACCGGCTATATTGGGATGGTAACAATAGACTATATAAGCAAGTGTTTCGCCTATAATGGATTTGGCGACAGCTGGGTTGAGTTGATTCCGGAAGGTAATCATGTTTCAGGTTTGCTCGGCAAAAAAACCATTTTGATAACACGGTCTGATCGAGTGTACGCCTTTGATCCGGAAGTTAATCCGACCAATATCGTCAGTAATGACAGAGTTCTGCCGGAAAAATATACTCTTAAACAAAATTACCCCAATCCATTCAATCCGACCACAAGAATCAGATTTTCGCTTCCATCGAAAAACCATGTAACTTTGTCGATATATAATATTTTAGGCCAAAAAATTAATCTGTTAGTCAATGAGGAAAAACCATCCGGAAATTATTCGGTTTTTTGGGATGGGACCGATCTTAATGGCAGGCCAACGGCGTCCGGGATTTATCTATATCAAATCAAAGCTGGTGATTTTGTTGAAGCAAAAAAGATGTTACTTTTGCAATAGATTTATATTGAATGTTGAGACGCTCGGGCCACTTCTGTAATCTATGAAGTGGCCATTTAGACAAACTTCAGGTTCTATCAATCGACACCGGAGTTGAAATAGATAAAGGCGGCGGCGACAACAATAAAAGCTATGAAGATAAGAATCAAAGGAAGGTTACTCGATTTTTTTTTGATTTGTACTTCGCTGGTGATCTCTTGATTGTCCTTATTTTTCAAATCGAGCATCGCGTCAACGATCTTGTTTTCTTCCATCAGAGCTTCATCGGTTTCCTTGGGGATAGTGATAACATCCATCGGTTCACGGGCGCTCCGTTCCCCAACTTCATCGACCCGGATAACAACAATCGTAACATTATCCTGACCGCCATGATCATTGGCCAGTTGGACCAGATTTTTTGCGATACCATCGAGATCACCTTTGGCCTGCATCGCCGCCTGAAGTATTTCGTCATCATCGGCAAATCCGCAAAGCCCATCGGAACAGAAAATATATGTTTTACCAACTTCAACCCGGCAGGAACGAATATCTATCTCGGTTCTTTCATTGACACCCAACGCCCGGGTGATAACATTTTTGGCCACCAACTCAGATGCTTTTGCCTCAGACATCTGCCCCGCTGCCTGCATCTCCGAGACCCATGAATGATCGATGGTAAGCCGGGTCAGGGCATTGTCGGTCATTACATAAGCACGGCTGTCACCGACATGGGCGACATGAATAAAATCATCTTCAAAAACAGCGCAAACAATAGTTGTCCCCATCCCGGTTAAAGCAGCATTTGAACGTGATCGCAAATAGATACTGCGGTTGGCAAGTCGGATTGATTTCACCAGAAGATCAGCGGCCGGCGGTATATCTTTTTCCAGCTTTAATATCTTATTTTCATTTATTTCAGATACCAGCTCAGAGAAACAATAGGTTATTGTTTCGCAAGCATCGTTTGAGGCAACCTCGCCAGCCTGATGACCACCCATCCCATCACAGACAAGAAACAGATTGCGATCAATATCTATTTTGAAGGAGTCTTCATTTCCGGTGCGAACCAGACCGATATCGGTCTTACCAGCATAAGATAGTTTAAGGTTCAAAACATCCCCTATGGTAATAATGCATGCTCTACTTAATTATTGCTCATTTCATAATATATAAGCTAATACGGCGCAATAAAAAAACAAAAATAAATTTAATGCCAAATATAAAAAAAGCCTGTCTTTTAACAAGACAGGCTTTTGATATTCTATCGCGAACTAATTTACTTAAGCAATACCATTCTTTTCATGGCTGATACGTTCTCTGTCTCTATTTTATAGAAATAGATTCCGCTTGAAAGAGACTTGGCATCAAATGTAAAAGAATGATTTCCGGCAGTTTTTGTGCCAAGAGCAAATTCGTTTACTATTCTTCCAAGCATATCATAAACAAACAGATTCACAACTGATCTGTTCGGCAGATCATAAGATATTGTTGTAGTTGGGTTGAATGGATTCGGATAGTTCTGATACAGATTGAAACCATCCGGCAGAACCGAATTGTTATCGTCATCAATATCAGTCGCCTCTGAGACTGTTGTCAGCACATTTCCGGAAACAGTAACCATAGCATCAATACCGGAAGTTACCGTGAATTCGATCTGATCGGTAGTTGCCAAAGCAGATGGCGGAACCAGCAGATCAAAATCAACGGCGATTGTTTCTCCAGGCCAAGCATAATGGAAACCAACGGAAAAATTAACTTTCCAGCCCTTACTTGAAGCGGCTGTAATTGTGTAGAAATCAATGCCGTTGCCAGTATTTTCCACCATTACCGAATAATTAACGACATCTCCGGCTACAGCAGTTTGTCCGCCCGGAGAGGTAAAACTGGCATCAACAATACCTTCGGCCGCAAGATTCACTTCTTTATGATTTGTCGGTATGCCATCCCAGATCGGGTCATCCGGGCCGGTAGTTGTCGCGAGGCGTCCATTAAGCATAAAGACTACCATTTCATCTTTAACCGGACCTTCATCTTCAGCCGTACCAAGTTCATCACCAGAAATCGAAATAAATCCATATTTTCCAATTCCCGGTACTTCCGCAATGGTATCGCGTCCGCAAAAGACTCCGTCTTGATCATAAATATCGACCAGAGAACCAATTGGGGCAATAACACCATTGTAAGTACTGAATCTGCCGTCTACACCGCCGAAATAGTTATTAAACTCCGGCACTGCCAATGCCACGGATGTCAGTAGGGTTAGGAACATCACACACAGGCCGGTTGTAAACAACAGTTTCACAAATTTTGTATTCACATATACCACCTTCCTTGTCGGCCGCCTTTTATAGGCGACCGATCTGGAATATATAACATCCGTCTATTTCATCAAGACCATTTTGTAAGTTTTTTCAAAATCATTGGCTTGCATCCGATAGAAGTAAATTCCGGATGCTACCGATTTACCGGATTCATTTCTGCCATTCCATACGACTTCGTTGATTCCGGAGGTAGCCAGTCCGTTAAAAGGCGTGGCAACCTTTTCGCCAAGAATATTGAACACTTCAAGCGTCACATTGGTCGCAAACGGGACTGAGAAAGATATTGAAGTGGATGGGTTAAACGGGTTCGGATAGTTCTGAGCCAGGCCAAACTGGTCGGGCAGTAACCGATCGCCAGATTTGGCGGTCGTTACGGCACCAACTTCCATCCGGTGGCTGTCGCTTATCCGGCTGAACTGCTCATCAGTTGCAGCCCCATCAATAACCAGACTGAAGGTTTCACCGCTTCGCAAGCCATCAATATCGGGGGTCATCGGATCATCGCCATAAACCGGCATAAATCCGAATTGTCCATTTTCTCCAACTGTTCCGGAGCCAACAACCCTATTGTCTGAAGCTACCGCGATAATTTCGGCACCCTTCGGAACCGGAATTCCATCGAGAGTCAGATTGGAAGAGTAGATATTTGTCCAGAATCTTGAAGTCTTAATTTCATTTTCCAAAACAGCAACATTAAACTTGGCCGGTCCCTGTCCAAAGATAATTTCAGGACCAACACCGGGATAAATCAGCGTCGCTGCCGAGGTCATATAGAGCCAGTATCCAAAACCGGGCTCCATAATATTCAGCGTGCTATATTCAGGATATAGCGCATCATATGTTTTATCATCCCAGCTAAAGGCACCTTCCAAATCAGCAAGAACGCTGGCAAGCGCTTCAGCCGGTGCGTAAGGCATATCCGGCAGGTATGAAACGAGGTTCCACTCACTTTCAAGAGTTATCGGAGTGGTTGGCGCAACCGGTGAGCCTTGAACAGTCAGGACAGCCGGATTAGTCATTTCAACCCAATATCCATGCAGGTGATCAGCATAAAACAGAGTCGAGAATTCAGGATACATCGGATCGTAAGTATATCCGCCCATCTCAAATCCGAGAATTGCTTCGACATCACCCATGACATCGCCAAATATAACTTCAATATCGTCGTTTGGTGTGTCAAGATTCCATGAGATCAAGTTCTTACCGGCATGAAGATCAATAGTTCTGGTTTCAACCCGGAAGAGGTCAAAGCAGAGTTCCACCGACAGGTCAGATTCTGACCAATAAACCGGTGCTTCGGTCATCGTCGAATAACCGTTGATGAAGAATTTGATTTCATCACCTTCCCAGGCTCCGTCTTTTTCTGCGGTCTGAGAATTGTCACCATAAACCGACATGCTATATTCGCCGGCAAAATCGACATAAAAAGTTCCGCAATGAACTGCCGGGCTTTCATTAGTATAGGCATCAACGACAGATCCAACCGGAAGCGGGATATTATAGAAATAGCTCTGGCAGCTTCCAAGTCTCTCACCGCTGAAATACAGCACCCAAGAGCTGGAATGAACCACCTCGGGAACCTTGGTCAATAATATTTCAACGCCAAGAGTTCCAAAGTCAATGTCAGAGACCATACCGGGATAATATCCTTCTTTGTAGGCGTAAGCATCAAATGGGACAATACCGAGGGTGCCGCAGGCGAATTGTCCATTGACATCAGACATTTCGTTGCTCTGTAAGGCACCAACCGGGAAACGATCCCAGAACTCAACCATCGCGCCTTCGACCGGAACTTTGATGCCATTGATCACTTCAACAACACTTCCGCAAACGAATGCTGCCTGATCATCAATAACAACTCCACCCGGCGTATAAATCGGGATATCCTCTTCGCCGTCAGAATTTTCAAAGTAAACATATCGGTCGGGTGCAATAAAGGTAGAATTCAATGCTGTGAAAGCAGGTGTCATAACATCGCCATTAACCGTGAAATACAGTTTGGCCAGCAAACCGCGACCGCCCGGAACGTAAGGGCTAAAGGTCGGGTCAACTGTTATCTGAACCTGATTTGTGGCATTGCTGAACGAATAACCTTTTTCAAAGCTGTTAATATATGCAACACGTGTGCCGACAAATGAAACTGAATCAAACTCCATATAGTCAGGGGTCCATTCCATCGGGACATTTATTCTGGAAAGGTCATCATTATTTTTGAAATATACTGAGACCACTGCTTTACCACCTGGTACGGCCGGAACGGTCGCAACCCAGACAGAATCGGGAGGTGCTATAAACGGTGCCACATGAAGGCTGACCGGAATCTCCAGAGGAGAATTCTGGGCCTCTGCTGAAGTGACACTGATGGTGGCAGTGTAATCACCATACTGGACTTCAGAAAGATCAATATCAAAGAAGATAACGTTCGGTGTCGCCACGGGGAAATTGCTGGTAATAATCAGCCATGGCTCCGAACTTGTCGCACCGGCTACTTGAACCTGACGACCATATTGTTCAAAAATATCAAACCGCTCATCTTCAATAATATCAAATTCTTTACCTTCAAAGGTAAATGATGGCGGATCTGCAATAAGGAACGGATCTCCCATTCCTTCAAGAATAATCAATTGGATACATTCTTCAATATTACCACACATATCGGTTGCGGTCCAGGTTCTGACGAATGAATAGCCATTCAGATCATCGCCGATCATATCACCATCAACCATATCCAATGTCGGAGTAGCATCGCAATTATCTGATATTGTCGCCAAACCAGCAACATCGGGACCATACTCGCCGCCATACGGAGCGGTATAATCATCGGGACAGAAAGTAAAGGTCGGTCCCTGTGTATCTTCAACGGTTATCGTCTGAATACATTCATTCGGGTTGCCATAGCTATCGACAACCGACCAGGTCCGAACTATTGTATAATTATAATCGCAGCTGCCTGCTGTTATAACTTCATCAAAAGTAACTTCAACAGAAGCATCGCAATTATCGGTCGCGGTAAGAATTGCAGCTTCGGGAACAGCATCACATTCAACCGTAACATCAGCCGGGCAGGCCTCAACAAACACCGGCGCCTCGGTATCGTCAACAACAGTAATAATCTGATCACAGGTAATACTATTATTGCAGGCATCGGCGATGGTCCAGACTCTGGTAAAGACACCATTAACCGATTCACCATCAACATAATTATATGTTGGATCGCCACAGTTATCGGTTGCGACCGGTGTTCCGGTATTACTCGGATCGGAGGAAGCTCCACAGGTCAAAGTAACATCATCCGGACAGGATGTCAGGATCGGATCAGATGTATCATTAACTATAACATTTTGTGAACATTCGGCCGTGTTTCCGGAACCATCTTCGGCGACCCAGGTGCGAACAAGAACATAAATATTGGCGCAAGGGCCATCTGTTTTCACTTCGCTATAATTTATTGTCAATCCGGCACAATTATCGGTTGCGGTCATTTCGGCCGGGGCCGGAATCTGATCGCATTCCACAGTAACATCAACCGGGCAGGCAGTCGTAAACACCGGATCTTCTTCATCAACTGCCAAAGTAATCAATTGATCACAAGTAGCAGTATTACCGGCATCGTCAGTGGCGATCCAGGTACGGGTCACAACACCAGCAACCGGGGCGGCATCAACAAAAGATGAAACTACACCACCACATAAATCTGAAACAGTAGGGGTACCGGTGAAATCTGGTTGGTCCGAATCGCCGCAGGTAAGTGCAATATCATCGGGGCAAGTAATCGTCGGGTCTTCGGTATCTTCAACTGTAACATTAAAAGTACAGGTGGCCTGATTTCCGGCGTCGTCAGTAGCGGTTACCGTAACCAGAGTAATACCGAGAGTAAAAACGGTACCGGAAGCGGGATCGGCAACAACGTCGACTGAAGCGTCGCAATTGTCAGTCGCCGGATCAATTACAAAGTTAACAGTTGCACCACAAGTACCGGCCTCATTTTCGACAAGAATATCTGTCGGACAGGAAACTACCGGATTTTCGGTGTCAGCAACTGTAATTGTTTGGTCACAGGAACCAATATTGCCGCAAGCATCGGTTGCGGTCCAGGTTCTGATAATAACATTTTCGACAAGATTATCGGTATAATCAATCACCGGGGAATCGTCGCAGTTATCAATCGCGGTAGCGGTACCGGTGTTTGAAGGATCAGAATCGGTATCACACTGAACAACGGCATCGGCCGGACAGGTAACACCGGGTGATGTATTATCGTTTATTGTAATAATTTGATCACAGCTTGATGATTGATCTTTGCTGTCGGTTGCTGTCCAGGTTCTGGTAATTGTTTCAATAGTCGGGCAGGTACCAGGAACCGGAGCAGCGTCGCTGAATGTCACCGTTGGGATATCATTATCATCGGTCGCGGTGGCGGTTCCAGTTACCGAAGGATCATACGGGCCGCCGCATTCTATTGCGGTGTTGGCGGGACAGGTAATCTCCGGTGGAAAATCAGGGGCATAATCGCCAATGGTAAAACATGTGGGTTCGAAAGTATATGGACCGCCGTCAGCCGGAAAGACCCAGTCATGATCATTTGCACCACCAATAGTTGGAGCAACACAGAATATTCCAGGATTATCAGCACGAAAGTTAAATCGTAAATACGCCTGATCAGGCATAGCACTGGTTATTGCAGTTGGGAAACCAGCCACCTCATACAAAACAGAATCAGGAAGACTTCCATTCCCCCAACCATTTTCCCAGGCATATACCACCAAGTTAAATATGTTTGCGAAACTGTTCAGATACTCCACACTATGAGTCGAGATATTCCCCAAGACAAATGGATTATCTGGAACAGCAAGATGAGTTATGTTTCCAAGACTTCCATCCGGGCTGTAAAAATTCATTGCTAATTTTCCGCCGTCTGCATCGGGATCACCATCTTCTACGTTAAACCAAATATCAACTTGAAAAGAATCGGCATCTGCCATTGAAATTGCGCCGTTAATCGCTTGTGGAGATATAGCCTTTACCTCCAAAACAGCGTTGGCCTGACCAAAAGTCAGAATTACAAGACAGAATAGGCCGAGAGTCAGCCAGGTACGTCTCATCATGATTCTCCTTGTCTTAAATAAATTATGTTATTGTTTTTTTTCAAACGGAAAAAACTCATATATATAGTCTTAGTGTACAATACAATATAAAACGTCGCAGAATATAGTTATCCTTAGACGCCCTCATCTATAGTTTTACTCAACACATGAACATAGCAAACTTAATACCGTAGTAACCGCAAATAGTAAATAATTGCAAGTAAATAAATCTATGTAACTTACCAGCTTTAAAATACAATATAGTTGTGGATTGTCAAGCTATTTAGCGGGGACTATTACGCAAAACATTGCATATTCATACAGTCTCAGAGCTTTTTTGATTTTTTCGATGTTGTGCAATCCAGAGCAAAAATAGAATCAATGAAGCGCCCAAAACATCAAGAATCACATCGGCAACATCAGATTGCCGTCCCGGGATATATTTTTGATAATATTCATCGAGCAGGGCAAAAAGGATCAGAAAAAACGATGAGATTATAATCACATAATGAGGTTTTTGGTTATGAAACAATTGCGAAAACGATCTGAATATTAATATTGCAAAAAGAGCGTACTCAAGGAAATGCAACAGCTTATCGGCCATCAAAAATCCATACTCCGGCATATTCATCCCGGGGATCGACGAAAGCATAAAAATAGTCAGAGCATAAATTATAGCCGGGAAATGGTAAAAGAAGAATATTTTCATTTATAAGCTTCCATAATATTTATGACACTATACATTTTATCGGCTTTCGTCAATATAAATATTGTTTTAATGTTATACGAAACAAACAGAGATTAATTTTATGTTGACAGGACTATCTGGCTTTTTCTACGTTTCCATTACGTTGGAAGTAACAATCATTAATCGCAAAGGTTTGATCGATTTTTATTGAATAATAAAGCAGGTAATAAATATGAAAAGCAAAGAAGACTTAAGCCAATTTCCGACAACCCCCGCTCTGGTGGGTAAAAAAATATACTTAAAAGCGTCGGCACCAGAAGATTATCTTGAGATTCATCGCTGGTTCAATGCCTCTGATCCGCAGTCCCAGACCTGTCATGCGGTCAGGATTTTGTCTCCCGAAGAGCGAGTAAAAAAGATGGAAAAGAAGGAATACAGAGATAATGAGGGTCGCTTTGTTATTGTTGCCAAAGATGATTTTCGATTGGTTGGTGAAATTGTTTATTTCCATATGAACATGCTCAACCGGGCGGCCGAGTTGGGTTATTTAATAGCCCCATCGGAAAGAGGTAATGGATTTGCTCAGGAAGCACTTCAACTCATAATCAAGTATCTGTTTCTGGATATGAATCTGAATAAAGTTTACGCCCAGACGGCATCTTTTAATAAGCCGTCGATAAAACTCCTTGAGTCGCTTGAATTCAAACTTGACGGCACACTTCGGCAACATCACTATTATAAGGGTGATCTTTATGATGATCTGGTTTATTCGTTATTAAGATTTGAGTACGGCCCGCCGGAGTGATAATCGTTGATTTATCAAAAAGTTATCAGGTCCGGTTCGTATATACTATAACTTAAGTCAAGGAGACAAAATGAAGGTAAACGATATTTTGGAAGCCAAAGGTAGAGATGTCTTTTCAATCGAACCTGACCGCACGTTAAAAGATGCCATGGATTCAATCATTAATAACAAAATCGGGGCGCTGCTGGTTATGGAAAAGAAAGATTTTGTTGGTATCATCTCGGAGAGAGATCTGATTCGCGAGTTCCACAAATCCGGCGGAGATGCTCTTCGAAAAAAGGTCGGCGAAGTTATGACGACTAAAATTGTGGTTGGGATTCTTGAAGATGATATTGAGGAAGTTGAGGCTTTAATGACCAAAAACCGTTTTCGGCATCTTCCGATTATGAATGACGGTGAAGTCGTGGGCGTTATCTCAATTGGAGATGTTGTTAAAATGCTGGCAGCCAATCGAGATTCTGAGAACCGGTACCTGAAAGATTATATTGAAGGAAAATACCCGGCTTAATCTATTGCAACTGTTTTGTTTAGCTATAATCTATATTCTTTTAAAAAATTCATATTTATCATCGGTAAGTTCTTTGCTGTTAAATTTTTGAACAGTTTACCGATATCTATTTTATAGACAGAAGATATTAGGATGATCTTTAATCGGATCGAAATCCAATAAATGGAGTTATAAAATAGGTATGACTTTCAGATTTGACCCTCCCAAACTGGTTGATACTGATTACAAAATATCGCAAACAGTAAAATCAAGAAATCTGTTTAGGCCGAGCGGATTAATCACTCGTGTGGATCGTGAAACCAGAAATTGCCATAAAAGTTATATTATCTGGCTGACCGGTTTGAGCGGCTCCGGTAAATCAACAATCGCCAGAGAGCTGGAAAAAGTTCTGTTTGAAAAAAATTATCAGGTGATGATCCTGGACGGCGATATTGTTCGTTATGGATTAAATTCTGATTTAGGATTTTCTCTTGAAGACCGCCAGGAAAATATCCGACGGATCGGCGAGGCTGCCAAACTTCTGATGGAAGCCGGAAATATTACGATCTGCGCCTTTATCTCACCGTACAACAGCGACCGTGAAAAAATTAGAAAGATTGTACCGGATGGTGATTTTATCGAGACATTTATCGATTGCCCATTAGAAGAATGCGAACGACGCGATCCGAAAGGATTATACAAAAAAGCTCGAAGTGGTCTTATTAAAAATTTTACCGGTATCGATGATCCGTTTGAGTTGCCGGAAAATCCGAAAATAAGAGTCAATACCAAAGAGCTATCGATTGAAAAATCGGTTGATAAAATTCTTACATATTTATCGGGACATAATTATTTTCAAAAACCGGACAAGTCTCTCGAAAGAAGTCTCAAATAAAGGATCAAAATGACCACCGCCACCAAGAAAAAAACTATCACAATGGAAGAATTTCTCAAATATGAGATGTCAACCAATCCTGCAAAAGAAATCGAAGATATCATTTTTCCCAATCCGATTTTAATCGGCGGATGTGGCTCCAGCGGGACGACTTTATTAAAAACGATGCTTGACTCGCATAGAAATATCGCCTGCGGTCAGGAGATAGCGATATTTGACCGGCCCCGATTATATCAAATGGAACTGGATCAGTTTTATCAGATGTTCACCACGCAGAAATTTGACGAGATCAATAAAGAGCAGATCTTCCCGCTTTTTACAAAATTCGGCAGTAACTTTGGTCTGTTTATCCCCAACACCGGAAAGCAGTATCATAACTTATCGACAATTAAAACCATCTTTGAAAAATCAGAAAATCTCAAACATTTTATAGATCTGTTTTTTTCCAACTGGGCAAAAACTCAGGGCAAAAATCGCTGGGCGGAAAAAACTCCCAATAATGTTTATTGTATAAACGAGATACTCGATTTCTTTCCTGATTCCAAATTTGTGCATGTTATCAGAGACGGTCGTGATGTTGCTTTGTCGCTTCATCAGGGACGCGAATTCCCGATACCAAATGCAATTTTCAGATGGCTCTCGGCGGTTGAAGCAGGGATTCGATTCAGAGGTAATCCGAGATATTATGAACTGAAGTACGAAGATCTGATTCTTGATACCGAGAACAGTCTTAAGAAATTAATGGAATTCCTCGATGAAGAGTACGATCCCGAAATGCTAAATTACATGGACAAGGGTAAAAACAATCCGCTTAATTATGGGACAACACCGATATTTTCAAATAAAATAGGTAAATGGAAAAAAGACGGGATCGATCCGGCCATTCTGCGAATCTTTGATCTGACCCTGACTGACATGCTCAAAAAAGTCGGGTACGAAGTTTAGTTAACCGTAAAATATTTTTTGTACAACAGTAAAATTATTACATTTTACTAATACTTATAACACAGCGGCGGGCGAGGGCTAGTACCGTTCATATAATTTATAATATAGACGACATCTAATATATTAATATACCCATCACAATTGGCATCACCAAGCAAAGGATTTGGGTCAGGCGCCGGGCCAGCGAAGTATTTGTAATTAATTATATAGTTAATATCTGAAGTGTCAATTACAACATTATTATCAACATCACCGCGAGAAATCGCCAGCATCGCCCGAGCCGCATTAATCCGGCCATGTCCCATTTGATATGTTGAATCATACGAATTCTCAACCCCAGGATAGTGCCAGCCATTACCAGTAGAATGATAAATAATCTGTTTGATAGAATCAGGTTGCCCAATAAAATCCGGCCGCCTCGCCATAATTCTTGCCGCCAATCCGGACACCAGTGGTGCTGCAAAAGATGTTCCGTTAATTAGCGGAATATAATTTGGCCCAATCAGATCTCTCTTATACATTCCAACATGCAATCCCATTTGATCAAGAGTAAAAATATTCACACCCGGTGCCATAACATCAACAAGATATTCAGTCGAATCATAATAAGAGTAATTCCACCAATAACCTGCCTCTGTAGTTGCACCAACGCCAATTACCTTTGGATGTCCTGCTGCAAATGGTAAACCTCCGCCACATTGTAGAGGGATATTAGGATCATCGCAATTTCCTGTCGCCCAGATTACAACTATGCCCGAATCTACTGCATTACCAATCATATCCCATAGGATTGGGTCACAGCCCTCTTCCGTTTGAAATCCCGGGTCATAGTAATAGCCCCAACTATTGGATATAATAGCAGCGCCACTATCTCTTGCTTGGCCAAAAGCCCGACGTACCCAGTAACGTTCAGCATAATGGAGTGAATCCGCTATTTTTTGCATTCGTATATTTACTTGATCGCATGTACCGGCCATACCCAACGAGTTATCAGTTGAAGCGGCAATTAATCCAGCTACAGCGATACCATGAAAACAAGATCTCGGCATAGATTCATTACAAATATCGTTTAAGCCATAATCTGGTGAGAACTCTTGCACATATCCCCTCCCCGTTATTTTACCAGCAGGCAAATCCTCATGAGGTTCCAAGCCACTATCTAAAATTGCAACCTCGATTGTGTCGTCAGTAAGATGATATTCAAACGCCTCTTCAAAATCAGTACTAGCTGGGTGCAAATAATGTTGATTGTTGTAATAAGTATCATTCGTAGCCGACCATAGATTAATTGGAACTATATCTCCCATTTGAGAATGGACAGCAAATCCTTTTTCATAAATTTCATTGGCGATATTTAACTGTTCAATTTTGGTTTTTTCTGTTGTTTCAAAAAAATACAATTCTGGCATGTACGGCGAGTGTCTTGTTAATTGCAGGTTATTAACCGTAATGATTGAATCGACAACTAATTTTCCTATATCCTTTTTAAATAAAACTGTAATTCCATCGCCTAAATAGTATTCTTCTCCCCAACTTGTCTTAAAAGCATAATTTGTTTCTTTAATCCCGGGATACTTTAAAAGCGACGAAACCAATGTCTTCGTTTCATTTTGATCGTTGACTTTTAACTGATAAATGTTACCAATAATATGAATCGGTTCAGTTGAAATATCAAGGGCATTTTCAGAACTATATATATTGCTCCAATCCGTTAATTTATCATTTTCA
>JAQBFG010000119.1:0-7032 GCA_032123495.1 Candidatus Zixiibacteriota bacterium
CTGTCAATGCATAGTGGCTCAAATCCAGCAACAATTGCCTTTAACAGCAGTAGCGGAGATTTTGTATATATCGACTATGCTGCAGTAGGTGTAGGAGGATCTTTTCTGGAGACATTCGTATCCAATCCGGACATTGAGGGAGACTTTATCGGTAGTGACTCAAGTTATTACCAAAGAGGACGCGCGACGATCCTCACGTTCGATTTTCAGAACGGGGGATAAGGTCAAAATGAAAGATCTACTCCACAGCGCCCTATTGCAATCGGATAATCGTTCTGCGCGGGCTTTGGCGCGGACAGTTGCCGGAAATATCGAGCGGTTTGCTGAAAGGATGAATGCGAAGGCCAAAAAACTGGGATTAGAGAATACCATCATGTTTGAACCATCGGGCCTCGATGAACGTAATCAATCGACCGCCGCCGACTGTGCCCGGTTGGTGTATTATGCGATGCAATACCCTGAGATCGCGCGTATTACTAGTTTAAAAACATATAAGTTCAAATTGGTAAATAGAAATGGACGCCAAAAGAGACTTATCAATACCAACAAAATGGTCTTTTCCAAATATAGAGTATTGGCCGGAAAAACAGGTTATATCATTGAATCTGACTATTGTCTGGCGACAATCATGGAAAACGGCGTCGGTGACCAGATAACTTTGGTGGTATTAGGTTCACCCGGCCCGCAGACCCGCTTCAAAGAAGCCCGCCGCCTCGCCAACTATTCATTTAGGAAGATCAAGAGGCTGGCACAGAAGGATTGATTTCATAATTGCACATTATTGCTCTCTAATTCGTTAATTGAATAAGGCTGTATATATATTTACATAGATATTGGAGGGCGATGTGAGAGCAATTATCTTATTAATTGTGGTATGTACAATTTGTCTTTCATGTGAAAGAAATAATACCATTGCGAGCAATGCTACTGGCTGGATAGTAAATTTCCCTGATTCAAATTTAGCACTGGCAATACGAGAAGTTTTAGATAAACCAGCTGGTGAGATAACCCGCTTTGAGCTGCTTAATATCAAAACATTGACTGCTATTAGCCGCGGAATTGTTAGGCTGGATGGAATTGGATTTTTGACTAATCTGGAATATCTTGATCTTTCTTATAACGAAATCATTGAAATCGAGGATATGGCGAGTCTAAATAAGCTTAGATATTTAAGCTTTCTTGATAACAAGATCATTAAAGTAGATTCACTGAGAGGGTTAACCGAATTAAGAACTATTAAATTAGATCTAAATGCAATAAATGATATTTCATTTCTGGCGTATTTACCAAATCTATCGGAGGCAACTTTATCAAGAAATTATATAGGAGATATTTATCCGATATTTATTAATCAAAATTATGGAGAAGGAGACGGTTTTGATTTAAGAGAGAATCCGCTGGGATTGATATCAAAAAATGAATATATTCCTGCCTTAAGAGAAAGAGGGGTAATTGTTGCATATTAATAACAATAATAAAACGTTAAATGGTGTCCCTAATGATATATTATGTTAACTATTATATATTCTCAAGTGACCTTATATGATGAAGAGTGACCTGGGAATTACTTTACAACTAAATTCAATATCTTATTCGGAATATATATCTTCTTTATAATTGTCTTGCCGTCGGTAAAGCTCTTAACTTTAGCTTGATCCATCGCCATAGTGAGTATATCATCCTCAGAGCTGTCTCTGGCAGTCTCAACTTGGCCACGCAGCTTCCCATTTACCTGCACCGCTATCGTTACGCTATCAAAAGCTGTCGCATTATTATCGTAAACTGGCCATTGAGATTTAAATACCGACTCTGATTGTCCGCAGATCGACCACATTTCCTCAGCCATATGTGGAGCCATTGGGGCAATCATCTGAATTGTTTTTAATATAATGTAATTAGACAGTTTATTATCAGATAAATCAACCGCTTGAAAATCACGAACAAATTCCATCAGGGCCGAAATGGCGGTATTGTATTGTAATCTTTCGTAATCGTCCCCAATCCGCTTGATAGTTTGGTTTAACTTGATATAAGTATCTTTATCAGTATCAGTCAATTTGTCGATATTAAAGTAACACTTTAAGTCAACCGATACGGCATTTATAAATTTGTCTGTTATTGTATAGAACTTTTTTGTTAAAAATTTCTCGACCCCGGTTATGACATGATCTGACCAATAAACTTCCTTTTCGCTAGGCGCGGTAAAAAACATCCCAAGACGCGTAACATCAATTCCGCGGGTTTCCATCAACCCGATTGGGGAGACCACATTACCTTTTGACTTGGACATCATCTCACCATTGGAGTCATAAACCATACCATGATTAAAAAGCGACCTGGCCGGTTCTTCATCATCGACCCAGCCGATATCCTTCAGGAATTTTTGGAAAAAACGGAAATATATCAAATGCCCGGTAGCATGACTGATACCGCCGATATATTTATCAATCGGCATCCAGGCTTTGACTTTCTCTTTTGAGAACGGCTCCGCTTCATTTTTATTGTCAAGATACCTCAGGAAATACCATGATGAGCAGACAAAAGTATCCATTGTGTCAGGATCACGTTCCGCCTCTCCCCCGCACTCGGGACATTTAACATTCATATATTCAGGAACATCGGCCAATGGAGAACGCCCCTTTGGTATATAGCTTTTAACATCCGGCAGTTCAACCGGTAGCTCCTGCTCAGGGACAGCAACCTGACCGCATTTGGGACAATGAATTATAGGAATCGGCGCACCCCAATAACGCTGCCTCGATATCAGCCAATCATGCAGCTTATAATTTATTTTTTTGCGTCCGAAGTTATTCTTATCAGCAAACTCAGTTGTTTGTTCTATCGCATCGGCACCAGATAATCCGTTAAATTGTGCCGAGTTAACCATCACGCCATATTCGGTATAGGCCTCATCCATTATGTTTAAATCAAGTGTAGTATCTTTATCCGGGTGAATGACGATCTTTATCGGAATATCATATTTTTTCGCAAAGAGGAAATCGCGGCTATCATGCGCCGGGACAGCCATCACCGCTCCGGTTCCATATCCAGCCAGAACATAATCAGCCACCCAGAGCTGCACTTCCTCACCATTAAACGGATTAATGGCATACTTTCCGGTAAAGACACCATCTTTTTCGCTATCCGTAGACGTTCTTTCTATCTCAGTGCGTAACAGGACGTTCTTGCGATATCCTTCAACCTTTTCTTTATATTCACCTTCAAGATTGAGGCTGTTCAATAACGGCGATTCTGGCGCTATGGCCATAAAGGTAACTCCAAAGATAGTATCGGGGCGAGTCGTAAATACCGGCAGTTTTTCGCCGCTCTCCTTGATTGTAAAATCGATCTCGGCTCCGGTGGAACGGCCGATCCACTCACGTTGCATTGTTTTTACATTCTCCGGCCAGTCAGGCAAACTGTCAAGGCCATCAATCAGTCGGTCAGCATAATCGGTTATTTTAAAATACCACTGCTTCAGTTCTTTCTTCTCGACCACCGTTTCACATCGTTCGCATTTGCCATCCACCACCTGCTCATTCGCCAAAACGGTTTTATCTTCGGGGCACCAGTTAACCCATCCGACTTTTTGATAGGCGAGTTTGCGCTTGAACAGTTGGACAAACATCCACTGGGTCCATTTATAGTAATCAGGATTACAGGAGGCGACTTCGCGTGACCAGTCAAACGAAACGCCGGTTGATTTTAAAGTATTGCGCGAAATCTCTATATTTTTCTGCGTCCATTCCGCAGGATGCAGATTATGCTTAATAGCAGCCCGTTCGGCTGGCAATCCAAAAGCATCCCAGCCAAAAGGATGAATAACATCTTTACCCAGCATCATCTGATAACGAGCGACAGCATCGCCGATAATGTAATTCCGGAAATGCCCCATATGGATGTCGCCCGACGGATAGGCGAACATCACCAGCATATAAAATTTATTTTTCCCAGGCTTATCGGTCGCCTTATAAAGCTTTGTGTCGTCCCAGAATTTTTGCCATTTTGCTTCAATATCATTGAAGTCGTATCTATTATCAGAGGTCATATTTTTATCCATATTTTCCATCACGTATTAAATTTAATATCAAGCTCTGAATTTATACGATAACAATATGTTTATCAAGAATATTCGGCAATGATTTTCCAGAAATTAGACTGTATCGATTATTTATTGCCGCGAAGATTATTTAAAAATATGGTCCCGCCAGCATAAGCATTCATAATGGACCCTTTGATTATTTCGATTTTATTCAAAATACTCTTATCAAGCTTATTTAATATTGAATAAGGCGTATCAAAGGCATAAACAGCTTCTCTTGCTAATGTAAAGTTACCCTCTTCTCTCCCGCCAATCAATGAAAGTGAAAAACCATATCTGTAGCCTGCCACTGTTGCCGCAAATTCAACTTTTTTATTAAACCGTCCAAACGGATAGCTGATATAACTGATTTTTCGCCCAACTATCTCCTCAAGAATATCTTTGGATCTTGACAGTTCAATTTTTAATAGGCGGTCAGAAAGTTGCGTCAGGCAGCGATGAGCCATTCCATGTGAGGCAATTGTAATATTATTTTTTGACAATTCTATAATTTGTTCTCTCTTAAGATGTCTCGATGGAAAAACTGAACCGGAATAGTCCCAGCTATTGGTTTTGCCTATAAAATCTGTTGGTATAAAAACAATGGCTGGGATAGAATTGGTTTTTAATATTGGATATAAATATTTATAAAACGATTCGTAACCATCATCAAAAGTAAGGACAACATGATTATCTTTTTGGCCAGCATCTATATAATCAGAAAGAGCAATTAACTTATAATCATTCGCTATAATAATATTCAGAAGATCTTCTAATCGGTCCGGAGTATAATTGTTAAGCCCGTTCAGCAAACCGGGTGAACAATTATGAAAAGCCAGAATAGGCATAATTATTATTTAAGTTTCTATATTGTCCTTCAAATAGAATAATCGACTTTATTAAGATCCTCTTCGGTGCCGGGGCCCAACGATGTAATCGTCATTCCTTCAGAGACAAATATTTTTCGGGCCATCTCAAGAATATCATTCGACTGAATACGATCAATAGATTTTAATGCCGTATCAAGCGGGATATACTCGTCTCCCAGAAGCTCCAGCCGTCCTAACCTGCCCATCCGTCCATTGGTGGACTCCAGTGCCAGCGTCAAATGTCCCTTGATTTGAGCCTTGATATTATCAAGTTTGCTATCTGGTAGCCTGTTTTTCTTGGTCTTTCTGAGTTCTTTAAGTGTCGTTTCAATTGCTTCTGAAAGATGCTTTTGTTCGGTTCCAAAATAGATCCCCATCATCCCGTTATCGCGGAAGAAATCGGCAAAAGAATATATCGAATAAGCCATTCCTTTTTCTTCGCGGATTTTCTGAAACAGAACCGATGACATCCCCGATCCAAGATAAGTGTACAGCGCAAGCATATTGTACCGATCGGGATGACTGAACTCAATGCCGGGAAAACCGAGACAAAGATGATTTTGTGCCGAACCATTTGTATAAATATGTTTAGTAAATTGCGATGGTGATATAGCATCCTCCCCCCTGCTGCCAATACCTTCGGAAAAATGAAATTTCCTTTTTACAAGTTCTACCAATTTCCGATGCGATACATTTCCGGCCGCCGCAATAACCACCCGTCCTGACTGATAACTCTTTTCTATGTAAGCTTTAATATCTCTCCTGTCAAATGAACGGACAGTTTTTTCGGTACCAAGGATCGATCGTCCCAGTGGTTGATTTGACCAGAAATTTTCAGTGAAATGTTCATGCACTAGATCTGAAGGGTTTTCAAAAACTTCATGAATCTCTTCGGCAACCACAGATTTTTCGCGATCAATATTTTTGGGAGTCAGGGTTGAATTCATCAGGATATCAGAGAGAACATCAACCGCCTGTTCCAAATGTTCATCGAGGATGACAGCCATATAACAGGTCTGTTCTCGCGAAGTAAAGGCGTTTATATTACCGCCTAAAGATTCCAACGATGATGCAATCTTTTTAGCGGAACGTCTTTTAGTACCTTTAAACAGCATATGCTCAATAAAATGAGAAATTCCATTTTCAGACTTTTGTTCATCACGGGAACCAACATCAACCCATACGCCGATAGATATCGAACGGGCCGAGGGAATATTTTCGCTAATAATCCTAAGACCGTCTTTTAAAACGGTCTTAGAATATTTAATCAAATTCTTTGTCACCATAATTAAATTATGATTCCAAGAGAGCTTTGCGCGAAAGTCTTATCTTTCCTTCCGGATCGATATTAACAACGAGAACTTCGACTTTGTCACCAACCTTGAAGTAGTCTTCGACTCTCTCTACTCGTTTATGATCAATCTCGGAGATATGAAGAAGGCCATCGGTTCCAGGAAGAATTTCGACAAAGGCGCCAAAATTGGTAATCCTGCGAACCGTTCCGCTATATTTCTTATCGATCTCCGGTTCTTCGACAAGTCCCAGCACCATCGCTCTGGCTTTTTCGCCAGCGGCGCCATCAACAGAAGCAATAAGAACAGTGCCATCGTCAGAAATATCGACTTTGGCGCCAGTTGCTTCGATGATAGATCGAATCATTTTTCCGCCTGGTCCAATAACCGTTCCGATTTTGTCAACATTGATCTTGATAGTCAGAATTCTTGGAGCATACTCGGAAAGATTAGCGCGATTGGTTGAAATAGTAGCGTTCATTTTATCAAGAATAAACAAGCGGGCAGTTTTCGCTTTGTCCAATGCAACTTTCATTGTTTCAATATCAAGGCCTGAAATCTTGATGTCCATCTGGAAAGCGGTAATTCCCTGAGCACTGCCGGTTACCTTGAAATCCATATCACCAAAGTGATCTTCATAACCGGCAATGTCAGTTAAAACGGCAAATTCATCACCCATTTTGACCAATCCCATTGCAATTCCTGAAACAGGGGCCTTAATTGGAACACCTGCGTCCATTAAGGCTAATGTACCACCACAAACAGTTGCCATTGAAGAAGAACCATTGGA
>JAQBFG010000120.1:0-16595 GCA_032123495.1 Candidatus Zixiibacteriota bacterium
CCTCGATATCGTTTATCTAATTAACTACAAGTACAAAGCCGGCCCAGAACCGGAATGTGTGGTCTGGGTTTCCTAAAATGAAACTAAAATGTTTCAATTTCAAATGTGATCAAAATAGTGTGTTTTATATTGGAGAGATTATGAAATCAGCCATTTTCATTTTGGTTATAATATTAGCTGCTAATTCTGTTAACGCCCAGAATCTTTTGTTATCCCCGGAGAGTGCTATCTTTGATGAGGCTCATAATCGTTATCTGGTATCGAATTATGCAAATGGCGATATTATTGCCATTGATATGGAAGGAAATCAGAGTTACTTCAACGCCGATCTTTGGGCGGTCGCAGGTTTACATATTGTTGGAAATACATTATATGCCGCATCCAGTTCAGGTTTAAAAGGCTTTGATCTGGATACAGGTGAGTTACTGATGGATATTTCATATTCCTACATGGATATCCTCAATGGTATTACCTCGGACACATCAGGATATCTGTATGTCACTGATTATGGAGAAAACGCCAAACGTATTTACAGAATCTTAATTGCCGATCAAAGTTTATCTGTGATATATATAGACGAACCGCTTCTAAATGGCATTACGTTTGATGCTGAAAGCAACAGGCTCCTGACAGTAAGTAATTACAGTGGCGATAATAAAATCAGAGCAATTTCTCTGGATGATTTTTCGGTTACCATTGTAGCCAGTACTGGCTTCAGCACTGTTGATGGTTTGACTCGTGATATTAATGGCTCATATTATTTCTCAGATTGGGGAACAGACGCAATATATAAATTTAATTCGGATTTTACAATCGGCCCCACAATGGTTCAATCAGGTTTTTCCAATCCGGCCGATATCAATTTTAATCTTCGTGATAATATTCTCGTCGTCCCAAATTTTGGTGACAATACATTAGATCTTATCCCATTTCCAGATAGCGATAGCGACGGACTTCTTGATATAAACGACAATTGCGTCTTCGTCGCAAATATAAATCAGGGTGATACCGATGGGGATGGCGTTGGCGATGTTTGCGACCTCTGTCCCAACGGCGATGATAATCTTGATAATGATTCCGATGGGGTTCCCGATTATTGCGACGTCTGCAATGGCTTTGATGATAACGCTGATTTTGATGAGGATGAAATTGCGGACGGTTGCGATAACTGTCCTGAACATTTTAATCCGGGGCAGGAAGATAGCAATAGTAATGATGTTGGTGATTTATGCGATTATCTTTGCGGCGATGCCGATGGCGAACAACCGGTTAATATATTGGATATTGTTTATCTAATAAATTTCAAGTATAAAGGCGGCCCCTCTCCTGAACCGCTTGAAGCGGCTGATGTAAATAGTGATTTATTGGTTAACATCCTCGACATTGTTTATCTAATTAACTACAAATACAAATCTGGCCCCGAACCGCAGTGCGTAGTTTGAGAATAATAACTTTCTTTCAAAATAGGGGATAGGCGAAACCGCTTATCCCCATTCCCATTTCTCGATAATATTTATAAATATAAATCAGGATTGATTTTGTAATCTGATCAGACGTTCTTTGGCATCTTTTATTTCATCGATACCGCTATCGGCATCTTTCCAAAGATCAAGAAAAATGCTGTATTGTTCAATTGCTTTGTCAAATTGACCGGTCTGTTCGTAGGCAAATCCTAAATTATAGTATAGCTTGGTGGACCAGATAGTATAAGAACCGCGACTGACGCCGTATGAATTCTTTAATTTTTCCAACTCCACAATAGACTCCCCATATTTTCCTGCCAGCAGATAAACTTTGGCCAGCATATAGCTGGTAAAAAACATAGTTTGAGACTTCAGCGATTTCTTAAAATAAAGAACTGCCTCATCATAATCACCCTGAACCATTGCCAACGTTCCGGCGGCATACAAATATGAATAGGTGTCTTTGGCATTTTGCTCTATAAATGCTTTATGCTCATCGGTAAGTTTAATTGCCCGCTCAATGTCACCGCCTTCAGCCAGTATATGAATACGGAAATACCGATAGCTTGTCTTGTCTTCCGGCCATTTTAGGTCGTGAAGTTCTATTGTTTCCTCAATTTCATTGAGGGCCAATACCCAATTCCCCTGTTCCATATAGATAAGCGATTTTATGAAATGATAATTATAAGGACTTCTATCGGAAGATGCAATAATGTTATCGATTGTCCTGATTGCATCATCAAACTTGCCCTGAAACTGGAGGATATAACTCTTGTATTTTCTTGCTGTTTCCAAATATGTGGTGTCATCAGCAGAGATTACAATGTCCAGACAACTGTCAGCGTTGATATATTCTTTATTAAACATATACATCAAACTGAGATTTGTCAAAGATGCGTAAAAATCAGGTTTTACAAAAAGAGCTCTTTTATATGATTCAATGGCATTATCGAGCATGCCATTAAGGGCGTAAATTTCCGCTTTGGTATCGAGCGGATTGGCTTCGTCGGGCGCCAGTTCGATGTACTTATCAATTGCCCACAATGCTCTTTCAAAATCTCCATTCCAGTTATAAGTATAGGCAAGTTGATTGTAAGCCATCTTAAATTTTGGGTCAATCTTAATGGCCTCGATCAAATATTTTATTGCCTCATCATAATCAGAAACTTCAGTTTTTAGAAGACTAAGTGAAAAGTAAGCATTTTTTTCGTAAGGATATTGTCCTATGATTTCTTTTAATAGTTTTTCGCCAAGAATTTTATCACCGGTCCTATAGGCTTCAGAATATTTGATATACAATCGATCTATAGTACTGGCACCATCGGCATATTCAACCGCTTTAATTATCAAATCTCTGTCTTTTATAAAAGCCAGATAATAATAAGCCATGGCAAAAGTTGAATCATATTTTAGAGCGATCTCAAAATCTGCCTGAGCTTCTGTGTAGTACAGTTTATTATAATTTTCGATGCCCTCAAGATAGTGCCGATACGCCTGCGGAGAATGGGTCGTGAAATTGGCTATTTCCGGGTCCGGTTCGAGTAGTGCCTCAGATGGTAAACTAAGATTACTTTTTATTTGAATGGTCAATTTATCGACGATCGCGAAAATATCATCGTCAGCGTCGCCCTCTATTTTCTGTGAAGCCAAAATATCGCCGGTACTGACTTCCACCAGTTGAGCCGTTACAATCAGATTGGGCGAAGTCGCAAGAATATTACCAGTTAATATCCACCTGGCATCAGCTTCAGTGGCGATTTGTGAGGCAGTATTGCTGCTGATATTTTTGGCCCCTTCCATATCGAACAGACCGAGTATATCGGAAAGGTGTTGACTGGAAACAATATTCATGTATTGAGATTCAGAAAGATCGGCAATTAATAGATTTGTCGTAATTTCGCCCAATTTAAGACTGTCAGAGGGATCAGAAAGATTTTCAAAATACATCACGGCCAGTCGATTATTGGCCGCGATTGCCTCCTTGGACGGTTGAATATCAAACTGCCAGTCTTTGAGGATCAGGAAAATGAAGAATAAAGCAGCTATTGAAATTGGAATTAGGGTTGGCCAAATCTTCTTGCGGGCAGATGATTTTATATTACCTGACGGATTTGATTTGGCGATTTGCTCAATTGTATCCTGAACCTTTTGGCTGTGTTGCAGAAGCTCTGCCGTTTTTCCAAATGCCTCAACTTTCCTAAAACATGAGTTACATTTATAAAGGTGAACCTCAAATTCATAATGCTCTTCTTCATCCAGAAGATTTAGCTCATAAGCATGGAGCATATTTTCGAAGCGCTTGTCGGTACATCCACTCATCGCTATAAGTCTCCCTTTTCGAGGCAGAGTTCCAGCATTGATCTTGCCCGGCATAAAACTGAATACAAGTTGCTCCGAGTTAGAACAAGTTTCTCACATATCTCTTTCACCGAATAACCATGATGATGAAAATTGAGTATTCGAGCATGCCTGTTATTTATAGAGCCAATTTTTTTCAAACAATCCAAAAGTTGCAGTTCCAGAGTACTATCAGGAACAATAGGTTTGTTTCTGATAGTCTTTTGCTCCAATTCACTCAATTTACTTTCGTGGAGCACCTTGGTTTTAAAGTAGTTCAAAATTTTGTTGTTCAACACCTTATGAGCCCAAGCCGCTATGTTGTCGATCAGTTCAACATCCTTATACTTGTCAAAAACCGTCATCAGGGCCTCCTGCATAAGTTCTTCGCCGTCTCCCTGATTCCATATTTTACGTTGCACGAAAAGGCGAAATCTTGCAGTCAGAAACTGAAAAAGTTGTTCTTCAGCTTTTTTATCGCCATTCCTGGCGGCCAAATATGATTTATCGATATCCATTGTCAATATTCTCGTTTGAATATTGAATATATCAACATTTTAAAAAATTACAAGTTTTTCCACATATAATAAAAAAATCAAAATTTCCTCTGTGTAAGATTTACACATCTGATTACACAGCATGATTAGAAAATTAAATGGACGTTAATTAATTTTATTCAATTGGAGGCACTATGAAAAGGCTTATTATTGGCATGGCCGGAATAATTATACTTTTCCTTGCATTTTCCACTCAGGCACAAAATCTTCTTAGATCACCAGAGAGTGCGATTTTTGATGAGGCTCATAACCGGTATCTGGTAGGGAATTGGAATGGGGGAGATATTGTCCAGATAGACCTTGATGGGAATCAGACTATTTTTAATACCGATCTGATTAGTGTGGCTGGACTACATATTGTGGGTAACAAATTATATGCCTGCTCAAACGGAGGGACATATAACGGTTTAGTCAGTTTTGATCTTGAAACTGGCAGTTTATTATCAACCATTGTTTTTACCGATAAAGACATTATTAACGGAGTCACATCCGATAATTCCGGAAATCTTTATGTTACAGATTGGGATGATGGCGGTGCCGGTGGCAACAAAATATATCAAGTCAATATTGCCGATGAAACCTGGTCGGTTTGCGTCCCCAGTATGCCCTCGCCCAATGGAATTGAGTTTGATGAAGCTAATAATCGACTTATTGTAATTAGCAATAATGGTTCAAATGGCCGTATATATGGCGTTAGCTTGAGCGATTTCAGTTATGATTTAATTAATTATATTGGAAGTACCAGTGGTGATGGAGTCGCCAGAGATAATCAGGGGTATTGGTATTTTTCTGATTGGATCTATGACTATGTTTTTAGATTTAGTCCGGATTTCAGTTCAGGGCCGGAGGTTATTGCCATCGGTTTTAATAATCCTGCCGATATAAATTTTAATTTGCGTGATAATATTCTGGTCGTGCCGAATTTTGGATCCAATGCCTTAAGCTTAATAACTTTCGCCGATGACGATGAAGATAATGTTATCGATATCAACGATAATTGTCTGGGTTTGGTTAACCCTGATCAACTTGACGACGACGGTGATGGAGTCGGTGATCTTTGCGATGTCTGTTCGGGAGGAGATGATGCTCTTGATGATGATACCGATGGTGTCCCTGATTACTGCGATGTTTGTCCCGGTTACGATGATGCCATCGATTTTGATGGGGATGGTTTCGCCGATGGATGTGACAACTGTCCTGAGCATGCAAACCCTGGTCAGGAGGACAGCAATGGCAATGATGTTGGTGATCCGTGCGATTATGTTTGCGGAGATGGTAATGGCGATGACTTGGTAAATATATTAGATATTGTTTATATTATAAATTTTAAGTATAAAAGTGGCCCTGCTCCTGACCCGCTGGAATCAGCAGATGTAAATCATGATTTTTTGGTGAATATTCTCGATATAGTATATCTGATAAACTTCAAATACAAATCCGGCCCCGAACCGGAATGTGTGGTCTGGTTATAGAATCAATATTTTGAAATAGTGGATGGGATTTGGTGGCCGCCATTTCTTATCCACTTAGTCCGAAAATATCTATCCAAAATATAATACTTGATTATTATTCAGTGCAAGAATTAGGAATCTGCCTACACAATAGTAATATAAAACAGTTTGTCTGTTATCTATATTTTATCATGGGAGGATTTATGCGGAGAATTCTTTATTGGATGACTGGGATTATTATACTAATTGTTTGGTATCCCGTTGAGGCTCAAAACCTGCTTAGTGGTCCGGAGTGCATCGCTTTTGACTCCTTAAGGAATCGCTATTTGGTAACCAACGTTGGCAATGGCCGAATAGTAGAGTTTGATATTGATGGAAACCAATTAGATTATTGGGGTCCAACGCATCCCGGATATGCTTTGGGTTGTCTTATTGAGGGGAACACCTTTTATTATTCTTCCGGCGATTCATATGTTTATGGCGTTGATCTCGATACAGAAGTTGAAAACTGGATATGGGCTAATGGTATGGGTATGGGGGTCGACGGTTTGGCGGCAGATACGTCCGGTTATTTATATGTAGTGGGAAGAGTAGGCGGAAATATCAAAAAAATCAATATCAGTGATAAAAGTACCACAACGTTAGTTAGCAACGGACTTCCCGATTTTCCTCAAGAGTTGTATTATGATGCTCCCAATGATCGGCTAATTGTCTGTTCATGGTCCTATCATGCTCCAATTGTGGCGGTTGATGTAAATACCGGAGTTATTACTACGGTAGTAAATGACAATGTCGCCTGGCGCGATGGTGTCACGATGGACCCGGATGGTAATATATACACTGCCAGCGAAGTTTATGGTGTGGTAACTATGTTCGAAAACACATTTACGCAACCGCCGGTAACGATTATTGGAGGACTTACCGGGCCATCGGGATTGGAGTTTAATTGGCGGGATAGTGTTTTGGTTATCCCTGTTTCTGATATTGACACTGTTTTGTTTCTTTCGATGCATGATTCCGATGACGATGGCGTTTATGAATTTGAGGATAATTGTCCCAATATCCCCAATTCGGAGCAGGTCGATACCGACGGCGACGGTGATGGTAATGATTGCGATAACTGTCCTGAAATAGGTAATAGTGATCAGGCAAATTCAGATAATGACATTTTGGGCGATGCCTGTGATAATTGTCCGACAGTTGATAATTTAGATCAAATTGATGGAGATAAAGATTCGATTGGTGACATCTGTGACAATTGTCCAGAGCATGCAAATCCGGGTCAGGAGGATAGTAATGGCAATGATGTTGGCGATCCGTGCGATTATGTTTGCGGCGACGTTGACGGAAATCCGGCAGTTAACATTTTGGACATCGTCTATGTGATAAATTATAAATATAAAAGTGGTTCTGCTCCCGATCCACTTGAATCAGCCGATGTTAACAGTGATTTCTTAGTTAATATTCTTGATATCGTTTATCTGATTAATTTCAAGTATAAAAACGGTCCGGAACCGGAGTGTGTTGTCTGGTAGGACCCGAAATTCAATTTGCATGGGAGGAATTATGAAAAGATCATTTATTTATTTAATTGCAGCAACCATCTTAATGTTTCCGGCGTTATTATTAGCTCAAGTAACGGTAACCACTCCTGAACATGCCACATATGATGTGGTTAACGATCGTTACATTATTTGTAGTTTTAACGATGGCAAGGTCGTTACCATAAATAGCGATGGCGTCATCGATCCCGATTTTATCACCGGTTTGGGCCGGGCATACGCAAATCACATTGTCGGTGATACATTATATGTTACATCGGGGCGTTATAATGTAAAAGCATTCGATTTAGCAACCGGAGATCCGTTATGGACAAAATATGTAACCGGTTCTGACCAATTGGATGGCATAACGGCTGACAACAATGGCTATTTATATATTGCCAATTCTGCTGCGACCGGAAAAATTTTCAAGTTAAAAATTAGTGACCAGACGGTTCAAACTTTTGTTAGCAGCGGTCTCCCGACTTTTCCACAAGATTTAATATTTGACGAGGCCAATAATCGTTTGCTTCTGGCTTCATTTGCACCGAACGCTCCCATTGTCGCCATCGATTTGAGTGATTCAACAAAGAGCTCTTTAGTAACAACACCATTTGGCAATATGGATGGAATCGCAATGGACAACAATGGTGATATTTATGTGACCTGCTATACCGACGGGACTATTCATAAATATGATCAATCCTTTACCAATCCGCCACTACTGATATCAAGCATGTATTCAGGACCGGCCGGACTTGGTTATAATCCGGTTGACAATATTCTGGCTATTCCAAATTTTCTTAGCAACCGGGTCTATTTTGTTCCTCTTGACGATAATGATGATGACGATGTCTTAGATTATAGAGATAACTGCCCCAGTGTGGCCAATACAGATCAAAGTGATATCGACGAAGACGGGTCCGGCGATCTCTGTGACGGTTGCCCGGATAATTACAATCCTACTCACACAGATACTGACGCCGATGATGTCGAAGATGCCTGCGATAATTGCCCGGAACATTATAATCCCGGACAGGAAGATAGCAATGGTAACGATGTCGGCGATCTTTGCGATTATATTTGCGGCGATGGGAATAGTGATGGCTTGGTTAATATTCTCGATATTGTTTATGTAATTAATTATAAGTACAAAAGTGGTCCTGCTCCCGACCCGTTGGAATCGGCCGATGTAAATGGTGATTTTTTGGTTAACATCTTAGATATTGTTTATTTGATTAACTATAAATACAAATCCGGCCCGGAACCGGAATGTGTGATCTGGTGAACATGGGTAAATAAATGACAACAATTATTATATTATTTTTAGCAAGGTAAGGAGAGATTATGCAAGGAAAGGTCATCTACCTGGTTACAGTGATTACGCTGATTTTATCATCGCTCGTGAGTGCTCAGAGCCTTCTAAATGGACCGGATTGCGTTACCTACGATGTTGCCAATGATCGTTACCTGGTCTCGAACTGGTACAATGGGTCTGTTGTTGCTATCGCCAATGATGGGACTCAGAGTTATTTTATTCAGGGTCTTGGAATCACAAACGGCAGTCATATAATTGGTAATACTCTTTATACAACGGGAGGATATAACTATCTGGATGCCTGGGATCTCACAACCGGAACACGACTTTGGCGAAAAACTATTTGGGGATCAAATCAGGTAGATGGTATCATGGCTGATAGTTCCGGATACCTGTATATAACAGATTATAATATAGGCGGTGGCATCAATCAGATATTCAGGTTTAATATCAGCACTCAAACCAGTGAATTATATATCTCATCAGGATTGGATGATGGACCTCAGGATTTTAGTTTTGATGCCGCTAACAACCGTCTTTTGCTGACTTTTTTTGATTCTCCCGGGAAAATTAAAGCGATTGATTTAAGTGATGCGACATTGTCTGCTGTTGTCACCATACCTTTCCCAAACAATAATGGGATAGAAAAGGATAACGATGGTAATTGGTATGTAACCAGCTATTATGCCGGTAGGATTTATAGATATGATAATGATTTTGCCAATCCGCCGGTTTTGATTGCGACCGGAATTTCTACCCCCACAGCTCTAGGATATAATCCGGTTGATAACATTTTGGCGGTTCCGAGTTTTGCTTCCAATACTTTGACTTTAATTCCACTTGTTGATACTGACGGCGATGGTATTATTGATTATAGAGATAACTGCATTGAAGTTGCTAATTTAGATCAGATCGATAATGACGGCGATGGCGATGGTGATGCCTGTGATAATTGCCCGGTAATTAGTAACAGCGATCAAGCCAATTCTGATACTGACATATTGGGTGATGCCTGTGATAATTGCCCGACAGTTAATAATTTAGATCAAGTCGACGGAGATGAAGATTTGGTTGGTGACATCTGCGATAACTGCCCGGAGCATTATAATCCCGGTCAGGAAGATAGTAATGGTAATGATGTCGGAGATCTGTGCGATTATATTTGTGGTGATATTGACGGAAATCCGGCAATTAACATTTTGGACATCGTCTATGTGATAAATTATAAATATAAAGGCGGCCCCGCTCCTGATCCATTAGAATCGGCTGATGTTAACCATGATTTTTCTGTGAATATCCTGGATATAGTCTATTTAATTAACTTCAAGTACAAAGCCGGTCAAGAACCAGAATGCGTGGTCTGGTGATTTTTTTTTTTGCTAAAGAGGTTTTATATGCTATTGGCGATTTATAATCATTAATCCGCCATCATTTATTTATAATGTCAGTTCCCCAAAAACTGTGTAAGAATTTGGCGAGTTGTGAAACATTGTATATAGACGACGATAGAGAATTTATATATGACATATTTCTGATATGTGAATAATAAGTTTTTTATAAAATAACCGGTTAATCGTCTTAAATAAGGAACGTTGAAAAATTAATATACACTTTATGGGAGGTTGATATGAAAAGGTCGTATAAAAGGCCTTGTCTCTTTTCCTTTATATCGATTATTATAATTATTTCTGGCGCAATCAGTGTGGAATCAAATCCTAATAATAAAAATTCATTGTCCGGCCTACAATTAAATGATTCCGATATGGAACGGATTATATTCTCGAATTTTGTTTCCACATTTTTGGGCGGTTCAGCTAATGAAGGAAATATTCTCAGCGAATCTATGGCAATAGATGATGAAGGATATATTTATGTTGCAGGACGGACGATATCGACTGATTTTCCGACAACAGATGGCGTCCTTCAGGGCGATAAAAAAGGCATTTATGACATTTTTATTTCAAAACTAAGCCCCGATTTATCTACCTTGGTGGCTTCAACATTTATCGGTGGCTCCAGTTCGGAAGGGGAACGGGGTTCTCCTGATATTGTCATAGATGCCAATGGCGATATTTTCATGACCTGTAACACATATTCCAATAATTTTCCAACAACAACCGGAGCCTATCGAGAAAATAATTATGGCAACGGAGATATAATTGTTTGCAAAATAAGTGGCGATTTATCGACAGTTATCGCCTCAACTTATATCGGCACGCTGGGAATTGAACAAGTGAATTCAATTGCCCTTGACCCGGATGGCAACGTTTTTATCGCCGGGTATACTAGGCACCCCGGATTTCCCACAACCGAAGGTGCTTTTCAAAGAATTTATTATGGTACCGGAGCGATGACTTGGGGCGGAGAGGTCTTTATTTCAAAATTTAACAGTGATCTGACCGACCTACTTGCTTCGACTTATCTGGGAGGCAGTGATTGGGACGAAGGCGGTTATTTGGCCATAAAAGATAACGGCGATGTCTATTTGGTTGGAAGCACCCGATCCGGGATATCCGGTTCAACCGTTGATTTTCCTACGACCTCCGGAGCCTTTTCCGAAACACATAGTGGCGGTACATACGGAGGTGACGGGTTTGTTTCGCTTTTAAGTAATGATTTATCGACCTTGATTGCATCGACATATTTGGGCGGAGGTAGTAATGATTGGGCCTATGATGCTGTTTTAGATGAATCCGGAAACCTCTTTGTGGCCGGTCATACGCCATCCGGAAGTTTTCCTCATACTACCGGTGCATATGATGAAGATTATAATAGTATTTATGGAAGCGAAGTCGGAAATGATATGTACGTCTCTAAATTCAGTCCGGATTTGTCCACGCTATTGGCATCAACCTTTCTGGGTACCGAAAGACATGAAGTTGTAGTGGAAATGGCATTGGGCCCGGATGGGAATGTTTATATTGGAGGTCATACCAATACGACCCTTTTTGAAGCGCTGGTTACACCCGGATGCTATGATAACGACTTTAATGGGGGTGGGTTTGAGTATGGCGGCGATATTATAATTGCCAGCTTTAATCCTGATTTATCTGAACTGTTATCGGCCACCTATCTTGGCGGCAGTGGACAGGAAGATGTTGGTGATATTGTTCTGGATAATGATGGAAATCTGTATTTAGCCGGATTTACGAATTCGTCTGATTTCCCTGCGACAGCCGGCGTTGTTCAGGACTCTTATCATGGCGGTAGTGTTGATACCTGGGGAGGCGATGCGTTTATATCTATAATACCGAGAGGTTATTACACCGATCTTGATGAAGATGGCGTTGCCGATTTTGGCGATAACTGCCCTGAAAACGCCAATTCCGGTCAGGAAGATATTGATGTGGATGGAGTTGGTGATCCATGTGATGGCTGTCCGGAAAATTATAATCCCACTCAGGCAGATATTGATGGCGATGGCATTGATGATGCCTGCGACAACTGTCCTGAGCATCATAACCCAGGTCAGGAGGATATTAATGGTAATGATGTTGGTGATCCCTGCGATTATATTTGTGGTGATATTGATGGTACACCATTAATCAATATATTGGATATTGTATATCTTATAAATTATAAGTATAAAAGTGGTCCGGCCCCTGACCCACTCGAATCGGGCGATGTCAATGGTGATATTTTGGTTAATATCTTGGATATAGTCTATTTAATTAACTTCAAGTACAAATCCGGCCCCGACCCGGAATGCGTGGTCTGGATTTAAAAGCCCGGTTTTAAAATAGGGGATAGGCTTTTCGAAAAACCTATCCCTTATTATTTAAATCATTTATGGTGCAGCAATTGTAACCGGCATACCCATCGCCGGCCAGATTATCCAAACGAAAAGAGCCAGAACAATCATCAATAGTATGCTGGCCGGAATCCCGGCGACAAAAAATTGACCACTGGTAAACATTCTACTTTCATAAGCAATAGCATTGGGAGCCGCACCAACCAACAGGAGAAACGGCATTCCAGCGGTAACCAGCGAAGCAAAAAGAATTACCTCCGGCGCTACTCCAAGGTATGGGGCCAGAACCAATGCAACCGGCAATGAGATTGCGATAGCAGCGACATTCATTATCAGATTGGTCATCACCAGAACAAAGAAAGCAATCCCGAGAACAAAAATTAACCAGTTGGCATTCTGAAATATAACCAGCCATTGAATAGCCATCCAGCTGGCGGCACCGGTTTGCCAGAGACAGAATCCAATACTCATTGCCCCACCAAAGAGTAAAACAATATTCCAGGGTATCTCTTCCAGATCCTTGATACTTAAAATCTTAAAAACAAAAAACAAAATTGTTGAAACCAGAATTATGGCACTTTTGTTGATCTGATCCAATCCGGGAATAAACGATCGCAGACTCATGGCAATGATCGTTGCGAAGACAATCACCAGTGTTAGCTTTTCTGTTTTAGTGATTTTGCCAAGATGTGCGTTAAGAGCCGTGACCCTTTCCATAAGGCCGGGAATAGTTTTCTTTTCGGGCTTAAATAGTACCATCATAAGCCCCCAGAGGATTACTACCATTATTGCTCCGATTGGGAGCATGTAGTGTGATAATTCAAAAAAGGAGATGTCTCGGCCAGTGATGTCGCGGTAAAAACCAAGCGCCACCGCACCTCGGGCCGCTCCTAATAAAGTGATAATACTTCCGGCGCCGGCAACAAATGCCATTCCAATAAATAGCCCCTTACCAAACTTGGTCGGCTTATCATCTTCATCATATAAAGAATATATAGCCATTAAAAGAGGGAAAACGGCTGCTGCGACAGCGGTGTGTGCCATAATCAGGGTCAAAAGTGCCGTCATGATAAAGCTGCCGAGGTAAATTCGGCTCGTTCGTTCTCCCACCATTAGCAGCATTTTATAGGCCATTCGTTTGGTAAGGCCGGTGCGGGCAAATGACATTCCGATAACAATTGATCCAATAATGAACCAGACCGATGGGTCTAAAAAATCGCTAAAAGCGATTTTGGCCGGGCGAATCAGAAAAAGTGCTTGTGTAACGCCAATTGTTATTCCTGTGATACCGATTGGAACCACCTCGAAAACCCACCAGACAGCTGCTAGCAGAAATAACCCAACGGCCGCTTTTCCTTCCTGAGACAGTACAAAATGTTGACCATTTGGATCAACTGCATCAGGCCAGTCGGGAGATAAAAAAACTATTGCGAATAGTGCCAAACCGAGATTAATAAAAAAGATTCTTTTCCAGTCAAATTTGCGAACAACTCCGGCCAGACGAGTATCTTTTTGTCCTACATTATATTTCCCATTATGCATGTCTTCGTTATCGGCGTGCATATTTATAGTCCCTTTATATTACTTTGTCAAAATTATTGCGGTAATTTCTCATGCAACATAAGTGCAATTTCCCTGAAAACATCGACACTTCGTATAACGCCAATTATTTTATCATCTTTTAATACGGGGAGAAGATTTACATCGCGGCTGAGCATTTTGTAAATGATCTTGGCTAGATGATCATCGTGCATTACAGTTGCCACAATCGGCTGCATTACCTCCGAAATTGGGGTTTCTGCCTGAGTCTGCATTTCGTGAGCGATTTTGCCCATTGATAAATCGACCAAATTAGCGTCAACTTCAATGTTAAAAAGTTCACGCCTGTGATGAATCGACATTGTTCGCAGAAATTTTGGTTCTAAACCACGCAGGATATCACGACGCCTGACAATGCCCAAAAGTCTTTTTTGTTCATCAAAGACCAATAGAGCGCGGGGAAGCGATTTTTTACCGTGGGCTTCCAGCGTAGATTCTTCCAATTTTTCAACCGCTTGCCGTAATGTGAACCAATAGGATACATGCGGATATTCTTCAATTGTCACCATTATTTCACAGGCAGTCTTAGTTGCCATATCAACCTCCGAGTAATAGATTGGCTTCTTAAATAATTCATTATTGCCTGAAAATCAAGCATATAGAGGAAAATAAATTTTGCTTTTTATGAAATGGTAACGACAAAATATGCGAGAGATGATGTTATTTTGGGATTAAATTTACTGAGGAAATGGAGAGTTGGTGGCTATCTATTTGAGCAGTAACATTTTCTTGTTGGCTGTAAAACTGTCGGCACTAAGACGGTAGAAATAGATACCTGATGAAACCTCGCGGCCGTTTTCAGCTTTGCCATCCCAGATTACATCATGATGCCCGGCAGCGACAGACTTATTGATCAAAGTTATTATTCCCCGACCAAGAATATTATAGATGGTAATTGTCACAAAAGATTTTTTGGGCAGGCTGTAACTTATTCTGGTTGTTGGATTAAACGGATTGGGGTAATTCTGAGATAATTGGTAGGTATCAGGCAGCGAGTTATTGTCGCCATCTTCTACATCGGTTATTATATCACATCCCAAATCGAGGGCGCCGATTAGTTGATCGCAATCGTTATTGAGCGCCAAACAGGGCGAATTGCCGGCCAGTTGGTAATCATCAACATCCGGATCACAGAACAGCGGATCAACAGATAAATTGCCATTAATATCACTTTGTCCCGCAATTGCACCAACCCAATCGCCGCCGATGTTGCCAAAAATATTACTGCATGTAATGGTTGGCAGGTCATTATTGTTTGGCAGATAGATAGCTCCGCCCGATAACCCAAAACCGATAATACTGTTTTCAATTGTCATCGGCGAGAAATAGCTGTAAATACTTCCGCCGTTTTGGGCACCGTTTTTGACTAAAGTGCAGTTTGTAAGTTGCGGCGACGAACTAGACTCCAGTCCGATGGCGCCGCCAAATTTAACGGCACTATTTCCGGCAAAAATTGATTCTATAATTATAGGCGAAGATGCCTCGCAAAAGATGGCGCCGCCGATATTATTGGAACTGTTTGCATAAAAATCGGTATTCGATATTTCAGGCGATGAATACTGAAGACAGATGGCACCGCCCAGTTTTTCGGCAAAATTACCGGAGAAATAACAATTTGCGATGGTAGGATCTGAACTGGATAAAAATATTGCACCGCCAAAAGTATTGGCTGTATTCCCGGTAAAGAAACAGTCTGAAATGTCAGGAGAGGAACTGCTGCAATAAACGCCACCACCAAATAAATCAGCAATATTATCTTCAAATGTGCAGTTACTGATTTGAGGCGATGACCCTGTCAAACAAGAAATCCCGCCGCCGCCCTTGGCCGATCCATTAAGTTTGAAGATTGAATTCAAAATTATCGGCGAAGAATTTTCGCACCGGATTGCACCGCCGCCACCATCATTATTGGTATAGCCATTAATAATAGTAAAACCGATTATTTTTGTTGTGCTGTCCTCGCCACTGTGGAAATAAAATCCACGATGAGGTGAAATTCTTGATCCGCCGCAGTCAATAATTGTAACTTCGGGGCCGCCATCTGAGATAAAGACAATATTTTTCCCAGCAGGATCAAGATCGCGGTTACCATCATCAGTATAAGTTCCGTCAGAAACAAAGATAGTATCACCTGATGTAGCCGTTTCAATAGCTTTCCTAAAGGTCGCGAAAGGATAATTTAAACTTCCGTCGTTGTCATTATTACCGTTTTTCGCCACATACCAGACCGGACCAGCGTTTTTTATTATCTCAATTTCCTGATTGCATTGACTGCTATTTCCGCAACCATCAGTGGCAATCCAGGTCCGGGTTATGATATTATCGGTCAACAAATCGACATAAGATATGGTCGGGTCAGAATCGCAGTTATCATCTGCAGTGGCGCTGCCGGTATTGGCTGGTTCGGTTGCCTCTCCAAAATAGACGAAAGTGTCAGCCGGACAGGTGATAACCGGCATTGTTCTGTCACTGAGAGTAATAATCTGGAGACAGTCAGAGCTATTTTCGTCTGAGTCGGTGGCGGTCCAGGTGCGGTTTATTATCTGTTCCTGTGGGCAATCCCCATCAATGATTTCAT
>JAQBFG010000121.1:0-2501 GCA_032123495.1 Candidatus Zixiibacteriota bacterium
GATTGATCGGTCATAGATTTATCACCAAATCCCAATCGACCCAGACGCAATTTATCAGGATAAGAAACACTGACAACATCTCTTAAAATCGGAACGGCCCAGAAGAAGAGCCATCCAGCAAGGACGCCAATTTGCACTGCCCACTGGTCGGTATGCCCGCTAGTAATGGCTGTATCGGAGTTAAGAGTACCGATAATAAATATAAGCCAACCACCGATTGTTGAAAGCCACAAAAGCGTGTACCAACCCCGATAGAAGTAAACAGCACTGGTACCGGCCAAAATAAAACAGGTATACATTATCAGTCCGGGGATGTTTCCCGATCCTGTATAAAGCAGGAAAGGTGTACTCAGACCTCCGATCACTCCGATTATGGAAAAGATGGCCTTATCCTGACGCAAAGAGATGGCAAATGACAGGACTGTAACAGCAACCATAAAAACCATTGCCACCGGTTGGGAGACCAGTGAAAAGAGCTGGAAAGCTGCGAAGCCGGTAATGTAGTAAGTGGCGACCGCTCCTCCCAAAAATACCTGCCCGAAATGTTTTTTCTTGTTTATTACTCTCTGACCGATAACCAGTAAGGCGGAACCAAGAGCAAGGCCAAATCCGATTCTTATCGTCGGCGTAAGCCAGCCTTTGTCGATTGAATATTTGAACAGGAGAATAACGGCGATTAAAAGCAGACTAATACCGACTTTGTTCAACCAATACTCACTGGTTTGCATATTTTCTGGAATAGTAAATGATTTTCTTCTAGGTGATCGAGAAGCCGTTGCAGGTGGTGGTGAAGGTTGGATCTCTTCAGAAACGCTCTGGCGCATTTTATTAATTACTTCTATCGGAATTTCTTCTGGAACTTTTTGTTCCGGTGGAGCCGGAGGTTTGATTGGTGTTGATTGGGCAGTTAAATGATCGAGGACACGCTCTATATTCCCGACTGATCTTTCCAAGGCGGCCATGCGATCGTGCAATGATTTTTCTTCTTGATCATCCATTTGTTACCGCTCCTGTTTTAGGGGTTATTATAAAATAACCAAGATTTCCCAGATAGATACTTTAAAAAAATAATTAATTCCTTTGAATATTTGAATAATCCGAGATTTCCCAGATAAAATATTCGAAAACCTAATTTGTCCTTTTCGACATCTAAATTATATAGAAGTTTTTTCGAATTGTCAATAATCTTTAAACTTCTCTGTCAAGCCAATCAAAATTAACCCCAAATTACTGGTGATTCTATCTTTATCCTTTCTGTATATGAAAAATTATACAGAACCAAATAATTACAGCCTTATGGTAAAAAACACTTAATCGGGAAAACGCCTGTCCTTCGAAGGAGGGAATCCATTTTACTGTAACGAAAGGTGGCGAAACCACTTATAAGGAAATATTTGGGTCATTTGCGACTCTTGGTACAAAATTTAGTAGTAAATTCGTCGAAGCTCTGCGGATTTTCGACCCAGGTCGGGTGGCCCACCATTTATGGTGGGTTTCTTAACAATATCCCCACCAAACCACAGTTAATTTCGATTTCCCCCCATAAATAATATGTGTGAATACGTCTATAAATTTTTATGGACGGGAATTGCGAAACAATAAACAAAGATGTCGGGTTTCTCGCATCAACTCGATAAATCTCGTTTTGTCTGGAACCGCAATCAACAGAAAAAAGTCTGATTGTTATTATCAAAAATAAACGATAAAACTTTCAAGAGAGAGTATAACAAGCTACGGGAGAGTCAGTTCACACGCCCCATACCCCAAATAGTCAAATAGACAACTAATCCCGGACACAACGAACTGAAAACCCGTTTTGCCTATAGTCGCAGCGGCGGTTGACATCAGAACCGCCGCTATCAAGGTTTCGGATCCACACGCCGATTAAATTGCACTCCGTGGATGACCAAAAGGCGGCGTCGTCACCTACATCGTGGAAGTAAGAATAATTGCCGCGGTACCCGCCGGGCAAAGCGGAAAACCAACTGTTATTAGTCGCACCTGTATTAGGGCTGTTCCAATGCGTTGTACCAGTTTCCTTTAATTTTCCACCTTCATCATTACCGCGAAAACCTGTATTGTCCGCCTCGGCCTGACTCATGCCCAGATACATTTCCAACTGTTTCCATTCATCATCAGATGGTACATGCCACCCATCAGGAGCTATATTCCGGTTATCATCCACTGCATACCAATTATAAAGTCGGCCATAAGTAGCAACATTGCCAATATCATTATCATATTCGCAATAGGCCCCGGTAGAGAGGCCTGCCCAGGTGGCATTGTCAGTTACATTAGGTATCGCTTCACCATTACGATAATGAGTGACTTTCAAATTCTCCGCCATCCAAACCTGTGAACCAATGGTTACAGTTGAATATACGTTGTCGTCTATGTCCGTGACCGTGCCAGTTGAAGAAGCTTCAGTTGTGAACAACTGAGTATTGCCATAGCCGGTGCCAACACTGTTGGTAGCATAAGCCCGGACATAATAAGGGGTG
>JAQBFG010000122.1:0-3183 GCA_032123495.1 Candidatus Zixiibacteriota bacterium
TGGCGCTGATATTATTCATCTTGATATTATGGATGGCCACTTTGTCCCAAATATCTCTTTCGGAGTCGGTATTTCAAAAATGTCAAAATCGGTCTGATAAAATATGTCAGGGATGAAAATTATCTTCCCGAAACAGTTTTGGAACAATCTGTCGAAGAGGCAGTCGAACTTGAAGTTGGTGAAGAAATCGACTTGATTGTCTCGACAACGGAATAGGAATGCTTTAGGTGAAGATAGCCCCATCAATATTATCAGCAGATTTTTCTAAATTCGGTCAGCAGATTCAAATGGCCGAAAAGGCTGGCGCTGATATTATTCATCTTGATATTATGGATGGCCACTTTGTCCCAAATATCTCTTTCGGAGTCGGTATTTCAAAAATGTCAAAATCGGTCTCAAATCTTCCGCACGACGCCCATTTAATGGTTACCGATCCGGAAAATTATTATGAGGAATTATCAGCGGCCGGGATAGAGTATATCAGCTTTCATATTGAAATAGACGGTGAAAGAAAAGATCTTGGCGAAAATCGGTGGGTTTATGTTGCCGATAAAGTTAATAATCCAACTCGTATTGAAAATAATATCAAAAAAATCAAAGACTTGGGTAAAAAAGTCGGAATTGTGGCAAATCCACCAACATTTTTTGAAGTTTTCGAGCCATATCTTAAAAATATCGACCTTTTGCTGTTGATGTCGGTTAATCCCGGATTCTCAGGTCAAGGTTTTATTCCCGAAATCTATGAAAAACTGGAAAAAGCTGATAAATATCGTCAGGAAAACAACCTCAGCTTTGAAATCATGATTGATGGCGGCGTCAATAAAGATAATGCCGAAAAACTTGTTTTGGCCGGAGCCGACATTCTTGTCAGCGGCTCCTCATTCTTCCAATCCTTAGAATTTCAGGAGTTTATCCGCAAACTAAAGGCGTAGAAAACACTTGCAGTTTTGGGGCAATTTCATATATTATTTAGCTCTGCTATAGGAGCAGTGTGCCTATTTTTGAGATTGGTAAATTATGTTTGGTGAACTGATAGACAAATTTGACGGAATTTTCAAGAAGCTTCGCGGTGCCGGGAAGCTGACAGAAAAAAATATCAAGGACTCATTGCGCGAGGTCCGCAGGGCTTTGCTTGAGGCCGATGTCAATTACAAAGTCACCAAAGAGTTTATTAAAAATGTTGAACAACTTGCGGTCGGCGAAAAGGTATTAAAATCTATTGAGCCGGGTCAGCAGATTATTAAGATCGTCCATGATGAATTAATCAAACTGCTCGGAGAAAAAACCGAACCGCTGGCACCGATTGATAAGAGTCCGACCATTTATATGTTAAATGGTTTGCAAGGTTCGGGTAAAACAACCTTATCCGGCAAGCTGGCGCTTGAAGCAAAACGCAAAAACAAAAAAGTACTCCTGGTAGCGGCAGATATTTATCGCCCGGCTGCAGTTAAGCAGTTGCAGGTGGTCGGCAAATCGATTGATGTCGAGGTGTTTTCGCTTGATAACGAAAAACCGCAGAAAATCTGTATCGAAGCAAAAAAATATGCCGAGAAAAATTTCTTTGACCTGATGATTATCGACACTGCCGGTCGTTTACATATTGATGATGAACTGATGAACGAACTTGAAGAGATAAAAGCAAAAGTCAACCCGGATGAACTTCTTCTGGTTGCCGATGCTATGACCGGACAGGATGCTGTTAACGTCTCCGAACAGTTTCATCAGCGACTCAACATTACCGGTGTTGTCCTGACCAAACTGGATGGTGATGCCCGTGGTGGTGCCGCGATTTCCATTCGTGCCGTTACCGGTTGCCCGATTAAAATGGTTTCGACTGGCGAAAAACTATCAGATCTGGAGGTTTTTCATCCTGACCGGATGGCATCACGTATCTTGGGTATGGGTGATATCGTCTCGTTAGTTGAAAAAACCGGCCAGACGATTGATATGGAACAGGCAGCCAAACTTGAGGAAAAGCTAAGAAAAAACGCCTTTACGCTTGAAGATTTTTATGACCAGATGCAGCAGATCAAAAAGATGGGACCACTCGAATCGATCATGGGTATGATTCCCGGGGCCAACAAGGCCCTCAAAGGTGTTCAGATCGATGAGTCAGGAATAGTCAGGGTGGAAGCGATGATTCAATCGATGACACCCAAAGAGCGGCAGAATCCTGAGATTATTGATGGCAGCCGCAAACGAAGGATCGCCGATGGTTCCGGTAACTCGGTCCAGCATATAAATCAGTTATTAAAACAATTTTCTGCGATGCGGAAAATGATGAAAAATATGAGTAAAATGAAATTTAAAAATCTGCCGAAAGGGGCTTCCCCTTTCCAGATGTAATACACTTTAGGAGGTTTTGAAGAATTGGCAGTAATTATCAGAATGAAACGGCTGGGCGCAAAGAAACGACCGACTTACAGATTTGTAGCGACCGACTCCAGAATGCCACGAGACGGAAGATTTCTTGAGACCCTGGGATATTATAATCCTATCGAAAAACCGGCAACGGTAAAAATCTTTGAAGACAAAGCCGCCAGTTGGCTTGATAAAGGTGCCGAGATGTCAGACACGGTGGCAGCTTTATTCAAACAGATCGGATTTGCAAAAAAATATGCAATGATGAAAAAAGGCGAAGATGTTTCTGAGATCACTCTTAAAGAGTCGATCACAGAACGGCCCAAAAAGAGAAAGAAGACAAAACAGGAAGCGAAAAAAGAAGGCGAATAATAAACTAAAAGACTGGCAACAATACAGCCAACCATATTGAATACGAATCCTAGAAGGAGCAGACGGTGAAGGAATTCATTGAAACTATTGTAAAGGCACTCGTTGATAATCCTGATGAGGTTGACTTGAACGAAATTCAAGGGGAACGGACGACAGTTTATGAACTTCGTGTGGGCGACGGAGATCTTGGCAAGGTAATTGGAAAACATGGCCAGACGGCTAAGTCGATTAGAATAATAATTTCCGCCATCTCTGCCAAACAGGGCAAACGGGCGGTCTTGGAGATTTTAGAGTAGTTGAGCGAGAATAAAGAAACACCGGAATATATTGCGGTTGGCCGCTTTGGCAAAACACGCGGGGTTTCAGGAGAAATATATATTAATCCGCTGACCGATTTTCCTGATCGTTTCCAGAAAGGCAAATCATTTTGGATCGAATCAGAAGAAGGCT